>JANNEL010000720.1:0-2602 GCA_031378595.1 Alphaproteobacteria bacterium | reverse complement strand
GGATGCTCCTCAGCCGTCTTCATGCGGTCGCGGTTGAAGTCGGCGACGGTTTGCACGGCTTTCGTCACTGTGGAGCGGATCATGGTTTCGATTTGGCTGGCCACGGGCAGCATCTCCTTTGACAACGGCTTCTTCATGTTTACAGTGCTAACATAGTGAGCGATGATAACAGTGTCAACATGAAAAAGGCCAAGCAGAGCTACCACCATGGGGATTTGCGGACGGCGCTGGTCGCCGAGGCCCTGAACCTGTTGGAAAAGCAGGACTTCGAGCACCTCTCTCTGCGCGAGGTCGCCCGCAATGTTGGGGTGAGCGCGACGGCCGTCTACCGGCATTTCCCGAGCAAAGAATCGCTGCTGAAAGCGCTGGCCGAGCATGGCCTTGCGATGCTGGCCGAGCAGCAGAAGTGGGCGGCGGCGAAGGCGACCGGCGCAGCGGCGTTCGCGCAAACGGGCCGCGCCTATGTGCGGTTCGCACTCGCAAACCCGAATCTGTTCCGCCTGATCTTCATCCACACGCCGGGCCGGCTGCGGCCCGACGTCGAAAGCCCCGACGGGTCGCCGGCCAGGTTGTTGCGCGGGTACGTGGCGCACGCGCTGGGGCCGCGCGCGAGTGCCGAGCAAATCTTCGTCGCTGCCATGCAAGCCTGGTCGCTCGTGCACGGGCTTTCGATGCTGATCCTCGACGAACAGGTTGAGCCGAAAGCTGCCGAGGCGATGATCGATCGGATCATCTCGAACGAAGGGCTTCGGTTGGGATAGGCGCGGAATCCTGTTTTCGCCACAAAGTGCGCATAATTCGCCCTCGCTGGTGCAGGATGCTCGAATCACGGCCTTCAACACGGAGCGACCTTCAGTGACCTTGGACAATTCGAAAGCAGTGGTGATTTTGGGCGTGCTACTTGCCCTTGGCATGTCGCTCGCGGCATTCATTTTCGGAATTCACGCGAAACAGATCGGCGCTGGGCGCCAAACGATTACGGTCAAAGGTTTGGCCGAGAAGCCGGTGACGGCGGACGCCGCCGAATGGACGGTTGGCTTGCGCGTGAAGGGAGCCACGTTCGCCGAAGCGCTTGCGAACATCCGCAAGGAACGCCCCGCGCTGGATGCGTTTCTCACCACGCAAGGCTTTGCAAAGGATGCGCTGACCGACGGCAACGAGAACGTGACGCCGAATATGGTCGATGAGCCAACGCCGAACGGCGGCTCGCGCACGGTGCAGCGCGGCTTCAACGGCGCGCAGGACATCGCCGTGCGGTCCACTGACCTCCCGCGCGTTGTGTCGGCGAACAAAGCTATCCTGCAACTCGAAGCGGATGGCCGCCCTGTGAGCCACAGCGATCCGCTGTTCTTGGTGACGAAGCTTGAAGAAGTGAAAATGTCGCTGATCGGTGCGGCGACGCAGAACGCGCAAAAGCGTGCGGAAGAGTTCGCGAAGAACGGCAACATTCGCGTCGGTGCGATGCGCTCGGCCTCGCAGGGCTCGTTCTACATCCTGCCAGCAGGCGCCAGCGAAGAAGCGACCGACTACGGCGGCACGTACGACAAGACGACGGTCGACAAACTCGCGCGCGTCGTCGTCACGATCGACTACAACATCGAGCGCTAGGCGATCGCGCTCTCTGCGCGGAGCTTGGCGATTTCATCGGACGTGCGGCCGAGTTCGCGCAGCACTTCGTCCGTGTGTTCGCCAAGCGACGGCGCGTGGCGGCGGATCGGGAGCGGTTCGCCGTCGAAGCGGGCCGGGTTTCGGGCGAGGCGCATCTTTCCAGCGCGCGGGTCTTCGAATGTGGTGAGTGTGCCGTTTGCTATGACTTGTTCGTTCGTCAGCACTTCCTCGCGCTTGAGAACGCGCGCGTGGGGGACGTCTTCGGCTTCGAGGCGGGCCATGAGTTCCGCGGTCGCCATTTGCGCGACGACGCCGCCGATGAGATCGGTCATGACTTTCGCGTTTTGCATGCGGTCGGCGACGGATGCGAAGCGCGGATCGTCTGCGATTTCTGGACGGCCGATCGCGCGCGTGGTCGCGCGAAACTCGCCGTCCGAAATCGCGAGCATCGTGATGTAGCCGTCCTTCGTCTTGCGGATCGAATAGAAGCTTGCGAAATCGGGGGAGCGGTTCGCGCCTTCTTCGAACACGAGGTTGTAGTAGGCGTCGGGCCAGAGATAGGCGATGGAGCTGTCCAGCATATTGATTTCGACGAGGCGCCCTCCCCGTCCCCGCGCCTTGGCGTAGAGTGCTGCGGTAATTGCCTGCGCGGCGGTGATCGCCATCGTCTTGTCGCAGACCAGCGTTTGGATCAACTGTGGTTCGCCTGTCGCGGCGTTTGCTTGCGTGAACGAAAAACCCGACGTCGCTTGAATGACGGGATCGTAGACCCGGCGCTTCGCGTAAGGACCCGTGTCGCCGAAACCCGACATCGAGACGTAGACGATGCCAGGGTTCAGCGCCTTCAACGGCTCGTAACCTAGTCCCAATTTTTCCATCGCTCCGGGGCGGAAGTTTTCGACGAAGACGTCCGCGGTCTTCACGAGGTCGATCAGCACTTGGCGGCCGGTGACCGACTTTAGATTCACAACGATGCCGCGCTTGTTGCGGTTCA
>JANNEL010000718.1:0-7543 GCA_031378595.1 Alphaproteobacteria bacterium | reverse complement strand
GCGCAGTTGCGGATCGCGGAAATCGCGCGTGTCGCTTTCGTCGGCAGTCTTGATGATATCGGTGCTGAACGACAGCCGGCCGTTGAACAGTTCCGCATCGAAGCCGGCGGCTTCGGCCGCCACGGCGCCGGTGCCGAAATTGGCGGAGTTGGCAAGGCGATCGACCTTCACATTGACGGCAGGTTCGAGACCGTACGAGCTGCCGCGAAGTTTGAACGATACGGGTGCTTGCGGCGCGTCATTGTCGGAGAAGCGGACGGGTTGGTCCAAGCCATCGAATGCGGGCGTCAAATCTTTCCAATTGGGTTCCGGGGCCACGAACAATTCGACGTCTTGCTTGGCCTGAACTTTCGTTTTCAGGTTCTTGATTTGTTGGGCTGCGATGGCCGCTTCGACGCCCAGGTTGCTGGCGAGTACGGTGGGGGCGAGCCAATAGCCCTGTATCGGTTCGGCACGTGCGGAGCCGGTGAAGCAAATGGCGGTGCCTGCTAGCAGCAGCGTGCTTAGCCGGCTTTGTCCCGATGGACGAGGTGAACGATGTTCCATGGCGATCCAGTACTCCGCAAGAACCGCGCCATCGGCCCAAATCACCGCTTTTGGCGCGAAGAAGGAAACCTCGCCGCGGTTTGATAACCGCGTCGTTAGGCCTTCCCGTCTTTTCGGAACACCGCCGCCCAGTTCACCCAACGCTCGCCGACGTCACCTGGACGTCCTGGCCCCGTACGCATACTGCCGCCCTCCCTAGGCGGTAGCCGCGTCATACGCCCAATCAACAAAACCGATAGAGAATCACGCGGCTACTCTACCCAGAAGCGTATGTCTACTTTCGTCTTTGCAATAGAGGGGGATGAAAATTTTTCCGCATGCGGAGCAATTTGCATCGCTCGACGATCGTTTACGACGTGCACGGACGATGATCGCGGAGTGTTACCGGTCGTTTCAGAGATTGATCGATGTGATGGTTACGATCAGGCAGTCTCATGCACGGAAAGAGTTTCAACGCGCATGCACTGAACGCATAACGTGTTTTTGCGATGCAGCGAATTGGGCGTTGGTGCTCGGAACGCTGCCGCTAAAAGAGTTAAGCGATCGACCGGTTAGTAATGTCGCACCGCTTGGAACGCGTCTTGCTCATCGTGACGTCCTGGCAGGATCGCCAGATGGCTCGACCAGCCAGCACGACAAACTGTGTCTGGACCGGGTTCACGTTGGGACGATGGCACTGTTGAGGATCGCTTGGGGCTATGGACACGTACAACGAGTTGACCGAGGCGTTGGCGCAGATCCGCGTGGCGACGACACCCGCTGCGGTTTGGCCGAGCGTTAAGGAGTTCTCGGCCAACTTTGGTTACTCCCATCTCTTCGCGCTCGACTTGACCCGTGTGGCCGGAGGCGTGCAAGGAGCCTCGCTGTACAGCGATGCGCCGAATGTTCTCACGGTCGTCGATCGGGAGATGCTTGCCACCAAGCACCCGCTCATTCGCAACTGCTTGGAGGCTTCGGAGACTTTCCTTGTGTCGGAAGTTCGAAATGCGCCCGCCAACCGCGGTGCGCGATGGACCGAGTTGTTGGCAGATACTGTGCGTCTTGGCGAAGGCTTGGTGATTCCGGTTTACCGCGGTGATGAGCCGATTGCCGGGGCCAATTTCGGAGGGGCGACACCCGACACATCGCGATTGACGCGGGCTCTGTTGCAGGTCGTGTCACATGCGGCGGTGGAGCGGGCCTTCGCCCTTCGGGACGGCAAGTTGGCTGCCACCCGGATGCTGCTCTCGGCTCGCGAGGCACAATGCCTAAGACAGGTCGCGATCGGCCGCCCGGATGCCGAGATCGGGCGGCTCTTGGGGATCAGCCCGCGCACCGTCCGCTTCCATGTAGATAGCGCCAAGTCCAAATTGGGCGTTTCGACCCGCATTCAGGCGGTGGCCAAGGCCCTTCGCGAGCGCATCATCGGACTCTAGCGCGTGGCCCTGGCGCAGCAGTCAGTGGTACCAAGTCTGTGCTAAGACCGCTTCCGGGGTATGTCGGGAGGGGGCATTGCGGCGTTGGTTCTGGCCATACGCCATTCTCGCGGTGGTATTAACGGTCCTGGGTGCCTTCGGCGCCTGGTCGCTTCTGCAGGGGATCGGCATCGACCGGGTGGGTGGGCAGTTCGCGGCGGCAAACGCGACTGTCGTCGAGCCCACGATGCGGTTCATGATTTCGATGCTGGAGATGGTTGCCCCGTTTGATGTGCCCGCGTGGCTGAAGCAGGTCTACGGCGTTCTCGTCGTGATCGTGATCGGCGGGCTCGCGCTTTCGACAGTGCTCGGGCTGCTTTTGCTGCCCGTCTTCTACGCGCTTTACCGCAACGCGCGCTAACCCAGCGTCCTGCCAATCCAAATAATGCGGCCCAGCGTTTCGAGCGCGTCGGGGTCCAAATCCGTGTAGGGCTGGTAGCGCGTATTGTCGGCCGCAATCGTCACGCGCCTTGTCGCCGGGTGCATCGTCACGCGCCGGATCAGCAGTGTGTCGTCGAGCTTGAGAACGTAGATGCCTTCGCGGTGCAGATTGAGCTGCGCGGTGTCAACCAAGGCGCGGTCGCCGTGACCGAGCGTCGGTTCCATCGAGTCGCCCGACATGGCGAGGGCGGCGAGTTGCGAAAACGGGCTCGATGAGATTTGGCGCAGCCAGGCGCTTGCGAACAATTCGAAACCGATCGCGTTTGTCGTGTTGGCCAATGCATTGCGTCCGGTTGCCGAACGCATATCGAACAACGGAATGCGTTCGTAGTCGGAAAGTTCTGGTAGCGGGTCTTGCGGTTCGGCGCGCGCCTGGCGCTTTGCCTTGGCGGGTTCGCGGATGCGGCCGTCGCCGGTTTCGAGCCAGAGCGGATCTTGTCCGAGAGCGCGCGCGAATTTCGCGCCATGTTTCGTTCCCTTGGCGCGGCCGGACTCGAGTTCCATGACGGCTTGTTGAGAGACGCCTACGGCTCTGGCGAGCATCACTTGCGTCATGCCTAACGCTTCGCGCGCTTTCTTGATCCGTGTGCCTACGCCCGACATGCGAAGACCTCCCGATTCCACGCTAGCTTAGCGCGATGGGCGGCGAAGCGCCGCGATTGCCCGAATTCCGTCCTTTTCCCGCCACGGGTACCGCTGGTCATGGCGGGAACTCACGCAAATGCGGCTTGCGCGCATGTGACGAATGAGGCTTTCTGAGCATTGCATCAACGGTGGGGCTTGATGCCTTCGTGCGATTCCAACGGCGGCCTGGGCTATGTTTAAGGGCATCATCTTTTGGGTGATCGTGCTGCTCGCGCTTGTGATCGTGCTGCTCATCGCCGTTCGTGCGGTGCTACGCTTACTTGGTGCAGGCGATCCGCCAAGCATACCAGTTCTCGTTCGGCCTCCGCGCGTGGTCGTACCCGGCAGCCCGCTTCAGCCGTCGCCAGCGCCACCACCGCCGCCATTGAAACCGACGCCATTGCAGTTGCGCGTGATCGACGCGCCGCATTTGAAGGCGAAGGATTTCGCGAGCGAACGGACGCGCGGCGATTTCGGCGAACTCATCACCGACATCGTGCTCACGAGCGACGGGTGGAAGAAGTTGTCGTCGAAGACCTCATCCGGCGCCGGGATCGGCGGGATCTATGTGCGCGAGGTCAAGGGTGGGGGCGGGTTCGAGGCGCTTGCAGTCGATACGAAGACGAACGAGGTGGCCTACAGTCCTGCAGCCATGTCAGATGCCGCGCTCGAGAATGCATTGAGCGCGCTCTATGCGGAAGGTGCGTTCGGCCGATCGATCAACGAAGCTATCGCCAAGGAGTTGATCCGCGGTTTGCGCAACGGGCCGCCGTTCTTCCGTAAGGAATTGTGGCGGCACAATTTGTCCAACGGCGTAACGGCGGTCACGCAACTCGGTTCCGCGGGTGAATTGAAGGGGAGCACGATGCGCTCGCACGCGCGGCTGATCGAAGGCGTCTTTGCGGGACTGCAGCAGCTCGATCGGAACGCCGTCTATTTGGCCGGGCGGGCCCTCGACGACGAGCCGAGCTAAGGAGCGGGTTCGATTTTGAAGACACTGCCCGCCGCATCGTCCGTCGTGACGTAGATGTAGCCGTCGGGGCTTACGCGGACGTCGCGCAGTCGCTTGTCAAGCTTGGTCAGCAGCCGCTGTTCGCCGACCGCATGACCCTGGTCGTCCAGATCGACACGGCGCAGGTGCTTGTGCGCGAGCGCGCCCACGAAGGCATCGCCGTTCCATTGCGGGAATTTGTCACCGCGATATATCGCGAGGCCGGATGGTGCGATCGACGGGGTCCATACTGTG
Source organism: Alphaproteobacteria bacterium (assembly GCA_031378595.1). Taxonomy (GTDB): domain Bacteria; phylum Pseudomonadota; class Alphaproteobacteria; order Micropepsales; family Micropepsaceae; genus SZUA-430. Next base: position 3,232 of record JANNEL010000718.1, on the reverse strand, counting down.
ACCGGCTGCATCATGCCTTGGCGCTGAGTGAACGGCGAGACGTAGGCGCCGGTGTAGTCCATCCCGTACGTGATGACGGGCCAGCCGTAGTTACGGCCTGCATCGTCGATGTTCTGTTCGTCGCCGCCTTGCGGCCCATGCTCGGTTTCGTAGAGGCGGTTCGTGACGGCGTCGTAAGCGAGGCCTTGCTCGTTGCGGTGGCCGACCGTGAAGACCTCGAGATTGGTGACACCGACGGAGCCGACGAACGGATTGTCTTTCGGCACGGTGCCGTCGTCGTTCAAGCGCACGATTTTCCCAAGGTCCGACGTGAAGTCTTGCGCCTTCTCGCGGTACTCGAAGCCATCGCCGATCGTGAGCGCGAACGTGCCGTCGGCCAGGAACGCCATCCTGCCGCCGTAGTGGTTGTTCGTATCTTTGAGTGGCTTCGCTTCGAAGATGACCTTTACGTCTTGCAAGACCGTGCCGTCGAAGCGCGCGCGGGCGACGCGCGTGCCGTTTGCGGCGTCGGTCCCTGACGCGTAGGTCAGATAGAGAAGATTGTTCTCGGCGAATTTGGGATGCAGCACGACGTCGAACAGACCGGCTTGGCTTCCGATGTGGACCGGGGGGACGCCGGCGATAGGTTGCGGCTGAAGCTGAGCGTTCTTGATCAGGCGCAAGCGGCCGGCGCGCTCCGTCACCAGAATCGAGCCGTCCGGCAGGAAGGCCAACGACCAAGGGTGATCGAGACCCTTCGCCACTTCCGTCACCTTGTATCCGGTGTCGATTGCGGGGGCATCCAGCGGTTTCGGCGCCGGGAGAGTGAGCGGATCAGGCAGCACGTCTGCAACGGCTGCAGCTTGGGTCACGGTAAAAATGCTCGCGCTCAGTACCAGTGCCCGCAGTTGCATTTTCGGTAAGCTCCTCTATCGCTAGAGACATCTGACCCTATTTCGGGGCATAAGCAAAGCGAGCTTTGTTGAGGGAGATCTGGCCCATGGTGCGCAGACTTGTCGCGTTTCTGATCGCGGCTTCGGTGATGGCGGTATTGGGCGCGATCGCTCATTCGCTGTTCGTGCAGCAGGCATGGCTTGCGGCGGCGGCGCTTGACGAAGGCGGGACGCCGGCCGCGCTGTCGATCGGCGACCGGCTCGGTTGGATTTGGCACGACATCATCAACATGGAAGTGGGGGCTGCGGCTCCCGCGCCGCCGTATGGGTTGCTTACGGGCGTTGCTTTGTTGATTGCGTTCCTGGTGGCAGGGTTGGTTTCCCGCTTCACGGGTATGCGCGAGATCGTGTTTGCGGTGGCGGGTGCGGTTGCGATCTTCGTGCTGTTCACGACGCTGAAGGCGACGATGGGGACCGTCGGCGTGTTCGGCGCGCGGGGCGTCATGGGGCTCGGTGCACAGATGTTGGTCGGGCTGATTGCGGGTGTTGTGTTTGCGGTTCTCACGCGGCCGCGCACCGCCTAAATGAGTACGCCCAAAAACCCCCGCGGGAAGTTCTTCCAAACACTGCGGATCGGCGCCGTGTTCGTCGTCGTATCGCTCTTGGGGTTCGGATTGGCGCGCTATCTTGAAGAGGGCAAGCGGTTCGATTTCGGATCGTGGGTCGTGATCGCAGTGCTTGCAGTCGCGGTCGTCATCACTGCCGCGATCCGGGCCCTCGCCGCGTCGTTGAAGAAGTAGCTGGGTTCGAACCATTTTCACGCGCAATCTCAAGCTCTTTCTCGCCTCGCGGTTTGCGGGCAGCGTCGCCATGCAAGTGCAGGCGACGGCGGTTGCTTGGCACATCTTCAAGCTCACGAACGATCCATTCGCATTGGGACTTGTGGGCCTCGCGCAGTTCGTGCCGATGTTCGCGCTCACGCTTTATGCGGGCGACGTCGCGGACCGGTTCGAGAGGCGGCGTATCCTGACCGCAAGCTATGCGGTGGAGGCGCTGTGCTCGCTCATCTTCATTGGGCTGACCGCCGGTGGCGTGACGGAGACGTGGCCGTATTTCGCGACGCTGCTTCTGTTCGGGGCGGCGCGGGCGTTTTCGGCGCCGGCTTCACAATCGTTCTTGCCGCAGATCGTTTCCGCAGAGGAATTGCCGCGCGCCATTTCGGTGTCGTCGACCGTGTTTCAAGTGGCCGTGATCTCGGGGCCCGCGCTGGGTGGTGCCATTCTGACGCTTGGCGCGAGTGCGGCCTATGCGATTTCGTTCGCCTTGTTCGTTTCGAGTGCGGCGGTTATGTACGCGATCAATGCCGTCGTTCGGCCGCGTGTCGAGACCGGCGGCACACTCTATGAGCGCGTGCGCGAAGGCATCATTTACGTGCGGAGGCGGCAGGAGATTTTCGGTGCGATCTCGCTCGATCTCTTTGCGGTTTTGCTCGGCGGGGCGACGGCGTTACTGCCGTTCTTTGCGAACAACGTGCTGCATGTCGGCGCGCTTGGGTTCGGCATCTTGAAGGCGGGTCCTGCGATTGGCGCGGCTGTCATATCCATCGTGCTGACAGCGATGCCGCTTGGCCGCTATGCCGGGGTCAAGATGTTTGGGTGTGTCGCGATCTTTGGCGTTGCCACGATCGTGTTCGGACTTTCGGAGAATTTCTATCTGTCGCTCGCGATGCTGATCACGCTCGGCGCGGCCGATATGGTTTCCGTCAACGTGCGCCATTCCTTGACGCAGCTGATCACGCCGGACCACATGCGCGGGCGCGTGAGTGCCGTGAACATGCTCTTCATCGGCGCGTCGAACGAACTTGGCGAGTTCGAGTCGGGCATAACGGCGGCTTGGTGGGGCACGATCCGGGCGGTTGTCGTGGGCGGCGCGGGGACACTCGCGGTCGTTGGGCTTTGGGCGTATTGGTTTCCCGCGTTGCGCAAGGTCGATAGACTGAGCGATCTAAAGCCGGATTAGGAGCTTCGATGGAACGAACGGCTATTTGCTGCTGCGGAAGTTTGCGGGTGAAGGTTCGCGGCGAACCTTTGCGCGTCGTCGTTTGCCATTGCTTCCAGTGTCAGCGGCGGTCGGGAAGCGTGTTCAGCGACAACGCAAACTTCGACCGCTCGCAGTTGGTGTCCGTCGAGGGTGAAACGAAGACATTTACGCGCGCGACGGAACGGGGCGGGCGGATGACATTTCACTTCTGCCCGAAATGCGGCTCGTCAGTGTATTGGGATCTGTCGCTCGACCCGCAGACCGTCGGCATCGCGGTTGGCGCGTTCGCCGATCCAGGGTTCAACAAGCCCGTCCGTTCG
>JANNEL010000641.1:0-7283 GCA_031378595.1 Alphaproteobacteria bacterium | reverse complement strand
CGCCCGAAGGAGGACTGCGTCGTCACGCGTGGGTGACGGTTGCGGGCGAACTCGGACTCGAATACGCGAATGGACGATTCAAATCGAGACGATCAAGGGGACAAGATCGTGTTTTGGGGCCGCTCGCCGATCGACAAGTTGATCGAAGGCTATCGCACTTTTCATCGCACAACGTTCGTGCGGCAGCGCAGACGCTTCGAGCAACTGGCATCGAAGGGCCAGAAGCCCAAGGTGTTGATCATCTCGTGCTCCGATAGCCGCGTGTCGCCCAGCATGGTGTTCGACACACCGCCGGGCTCCATCTTCGTCGCGCGCAACATCGGCAATATCGTGCCTCCGTATCACCCGGACGGCGGCCCGCGGTCGATCGGCGCCGCGGCTGAGTACGCGGTCAAAGTGCTCAACGTCAGCGATATCATCGTCAAAGGGCACGCGCGCTGCGGCGGCGTGCATGCGCTCATCAACGGCGGCGCGGGCTTGCCGGAAAACGACTTCCTGAAGCCGTGGGTGGAAATCGCAGCGCCGGCGTTGAAGCTGTTACCGCCGAACTTCGACTCTCTGGGCGAGGCTGACAAGCGCCGCGTGTCGGAACAGGCCGTGGTCCAGAACAGCCTCATGAATCTCTCCGGCTATCCGTGGGTGCGTGAGCGCATGGAAGCCGGGACATTGCGTATCCATGGCTGGCACTTCGACTTCGAGCACGGCAAGCTCACGCGGCTCGACCACGAAAGCGGCGAATGGGTTGAAGTGAAGTAGGCTCTCTAAGCGACCGCGCGGAGTTCGCGGCCTGGGAGTTCGACGTGGGCGAGGAGCCCTTGCGACGGTTTGTTTTCGACCCAGACGCGCCCGCTGTGGAGCGCCACAAGACCGCGCACGAGCGCGAGCCCTAACCCCGTGCCGCCGGCGCCGCTGCCATAGCTGTTGTCGACGCGCTCGAACGGGCGGAACAGGCTTGAGATTCTGTCCTCGGGGATGCCGGGGCCTGTGTCTGAGACCGTGATGACCACGCCGCCGTCGCCTACGCGCCGGCACGCAACGCCGATGTCGCCGCCTTTGGGCGAGAACTTCACCGCGTTCGAGAGCAGGTTCACGAGGATCTGCTTAAACGCGCGCTCGTCGGCGAACGGCGTAATGGCGTTGTCGAGATCGGCGGTGAGGCTTTGGCCCTTTTCTTCCGCGCGATGGGCAACGAGGCGCAGCGCGCTTTCGATGACGCTCTTGCCGTCGAGATATTGCAGGTCGAGTTCCATCTTGCCGGCTTCGATCTTGGCCACGTCGAGCATGTCGTTGATGAGGCTGAGGAGGTAGCTGCCGGACTCGCGGATGTCGTGGCCGTAGCCGCGGTATTGCTGCGAGATGTTGGGGCCCACGGCGGCCGCTTCGATCATCTCGGCAAAGCCCAGAATGGCGTTCAACGGCGTTCTGAGTTCGTGGCTCATGTTAGCGACGAAGGCGGACTTCGAGGCGCTGGCCGCTTCGACTTCGGCGGTCTTGGCGACGGCGTCGGCGCGCGCGGCCTCGAGCGCTTGCGTCGTGTTCTCGAGGGCAAAGCGGGTCCGCAGCAACTCCGTCGTGCGGTCGCGCGAGGAGGCTCCCATGAACCAGGCATAAGCGGCGAAAACCGGCGTAATGAATACGAACAGCGACGCCGCTTGCCCTTGGCTCACGATCGACAAGCACCAAATCGACGCCAGCAAGACGCAAAGCCCAACCGCGAACAGAGCCGCGTGGTAGCCCCGCGTGAGCACCAAGGCCCACATGTTCGCAATGACGATCAAGGTGACGAGCGTGTTGTTCGCGTCGTTGCCTTCGACCCAGCACAGCGCCGCCGTCAGTCCCCACGACGACGCCGCGATCGCCTGGAATGCGATGAGCACGCGGAGCAGGCGGCGCGGCGGAGGATTGGTCTTGGACGACCAGGTGTGGATCGCAAGCGCCATCACCGACGTCAGGAAGTGAATACCCACGACCGCCACCAATGTCGGCATCGGGATGACGCCAAACGCCGGGAACGCACCGCCGAACGGGATCATGAACATCGCTGCCCAAATCGGGTTTACGACCGCACCGATGGGTAGCGACGCCACGACGAGGTCGAGGCGGGCTTTCAGCCAACGGTCGGCGCTGTAGGTCGGCGAAGGAGCGGTTGCGGTCATTTCCGGCAGGTCCTGGAGGGACAAGCCTAGGCGCAATCGCTTAAGAATCGGCCCAGCAAAGCGTTAGGCCTAAGTTAAAGGCGCGGCTTTTCGCGCGGGTTTCGCGCCTTGCCGGGGGTCGGACCAGTGGCTATACCCCGCCCTCACGCGCCTTGGCGCCTTTCACGAAACCCCCGATGAACCTGCGCAATATTGCCATTATCGCTCATGTCGACCATGGGAAGACGACGCTCGTCGATCAACTGCTGAAGCAAAGCGGAACGTTCCGCGAGAACCAGCAGGTGGCCGAGCGCGCAATGGATTCGAACGAACTCGAGCGCGAGCGTGGGATCACGATCCTTGCCAAGTGCACGAGCGTCGAGTGGCACGGCACGCGGATTAACATCATCGACACGCCGGGCCATGCCGACTTCGGCGGCGAGGTCGAGCGCATCCTCTCGATGGTGGACGGCGTTGTGCTGCTCGTGGACGCCGCCGAAGGGGCGATGCCGCAGACGAAATTCGTGACCTCGAAGGCGTTGAAGTTGGGGCTGAAACCCATCGTCGTCGTCAACAAGATCGACCGGCAGGACGCGCGGGCACACGAGATCCACAACGACGTGTTCGACCTCTTTGCGGTGCTCGATGCGACCGACGATCAGCTGGACTTCCCGACACTCTATGCAAGCGGGCGTTCGGGCTGGGCGGTGCGCGATCTCGAGAAGGACGAGCGCAAAGACTTAACGCCGCTGTTCGAGACGATTATTTCGCATGTGCCGGCGCCGATCATTGCCGCGAAGGGCACGGCCGATCAGCCGTTCTCTATGCTGGTGCGCGTGATGCAGGCCGACCCTTATCTCGGGCGCATTCTGACGGGGCGGATCGAGTCCGGCATCGTGCAGGCGAACCGTACGATCAAGGCTTTGTCGCGCGACGGCACGCTTGTCGAGCGCGGGCGGATCACGAAAGTGCTGGCGTTCCGCGGGCTTCAGCGCCTGCCGGTGGATGAGGCTGCCGCCGGCGACATCGTGGCGATTGCGGGCCTCGTCGATGCGACGGTTGCCGATACGCTGTGCGATCCGGAAGTTATGGCGCCGATCCCCGCCAATCCGATCGATCCGCCGACGATTGCGATTACGCTGGGCATCAACGATTCCCCTTATGCGGGCCGCGAAGGGCAAAAGGTTCAGAGCCGCGTCATTCGCGAACGCCTGTTCCGCGAAGCCGAAAGCAACGTCACGATCAAGGTGCGCGAAACGGAAAGCGCCGACGCTTACGAAGTGGCGGGGCGCGGCGAGTTGCAGCTTGGCGTCTTGATCGAAACCATGCGGCGCGAGGGCTTCGAGCTTTCGATCTCGCGGCCGCGTGTGCTGTTCCAAGAGGGCGAAAAGGGCGAGAAGCTTGAGCCGATCGAGGAAGTGACGATCGACGTGGACGATGCCTATTCCGGCGTCGTAATCGAGGCGATGAGCAATCGCAAAGGCGAGATGACTGACATGCGCCCGTCGGGCGGCGGCAAGACGCGTGTGACGTTCTTAGCGCCGTCGCGCGGGTTGATCGGCTATCACGGGCAGTTCCTGACCGACACGCGCGGCACCGGCATCATGAACCGCGTTTTCCATGAGTTCGGTCCACATCGCGGCGCTATCGAAGGGCGGCGCGAGGGCGTGCTGATCTCCGACCGCGACGGCGAGGCGGCAACCTACGCGCTGTGGTTTCTCGAAGAGCGCGGTTTCATGTTCATCGAGGCAGGAACGAAGGTCTATCGCGGCATGATCATCGGTCAGCACGCGCGCGAAAACGATCTCGACGTCAACGCTCTGAAAGCCAAGCAGTTGACCAACTTCCGCGCCGCCGGCAAGGACGAAGCCGTACGGTTAACGCCACCAAAGTTGCTGACGCTCGAACAAGCGATCGCTTACATCGGTGACGACGAGTTGGTCGAGGTGACGCCGAAGTCGATCCGCTTGCGTAAGCGTTGGCTGGACCCGAACGATCGCAAGCGATACGCAAAGGCGAGTGCTTCCGAGACGTAACGGTCCCATTTCTGCAACACTGTGTGCGTTTTGCACGGTCCCCTGTCAATTTTGGCGAAACGTTTGCCACCACTCTATGGGGTAACCGATTGCTTTCCTTCATCTATCTGGGCACGGTGGTGGACGCTATTTGATCCCAACTTTCAGTTGCACGCGTCGCGTTTAGACTTAAAGTTGGGGTAGTTCGAGACCGGCACAACCTGGTCGTCGCGAAGCATTGGGGGAAGGCTCGTGAAGAACCCTGTCGATTTGCATATTGGCCAGCGCGTGCGCCATCGCCGCTGGCTTCTGGGGATGACTCAACAACAGTTGGCGCTAGCAGTTGGTATTCGCTTCCAACAGATTCAGAAATACGAGAGCGGCGCAAACCGCATTTCGGCATCGAGACTCTGGGATTTGGCGCGCGCGTTGGACATGCCGGTGTCGTTCTTCTTCGAAGGACTGGCCGGCGATAAAGACGCGGCGACAGCGGCCGACGATGGCTTGCTGCAAAACAAAGAGACGATGGATCTGGTGCGCGCCTATTACGGCTTGGACGAGGGACCACGTCGCCGCTTGCTCGAACTTGCCAAGGCGTTGAGCGGTGCCGCGGACAGCCACAGCGCGCGCGCTCAAAGCTAACATCGGATTGACACAAGGCGTTGCGGTCCGCGAAATGTCGCGCATGACCGCTCGCCTTGGTGCCGAACAGATTTTCGCATTCGCGACGTTCGCGGAGGAGCTTGCTGATATCTCGGGCAAGACCATCCTGCCGTACTTTCGCGCGGGTATCGCGGTCGACAACAAGCAGATTGGCGGCGGGTTCGACCCCGTCACCGAGGCCGACCGGCAAGCGGAAACCGCCATCCGCGCCGCGATCAAACGGCGCTATCCCGACCATGGCATCGTGGGCGAAGAGCATGGCGCGCATGCCGGATCGTCGCCGCTCACCTGGGTGATCGACCCGATCGACGGAACGCGCGCCTTCGTGTGCGGCATGGCACAGTGGGGGACGTTGATTGCCCTCAACGATGGCGTGCGGCCGGTGGTCGGTGTGCTCGATCAGCCTTACACGCGCGAACGGTGGGTGGGCGCGAACGGCGTAACGACGTTTCGCGATGCGCATGGCGCGAGCCGGCGCCTGCAGACGCGGCGCTGCTCCTCGTTGAAGGACGCGGTGCTGACCACGACCTCACCGGTCGGATATTTCGACGATGCCGAGCAAAAGGCGTTTTTGGACCTGTCGGCGCGCGCGCGGCTGACGCGGTTTGGCGGCGATTGTTATGCGTACGGTTTGTTAGCGATGGGCTTTGTCGACGTAATCGTCGAGGCGACGCTGAAGCCTTGGGACATTCAGGCCTTGATCCCGATCGTCGAGAACGCAGGCGGGATCGTTACGACATGGGACGGTAAGCCTGCGATGGAGGGCGGCCAGATCGTCGCCTGCGGCGAGGCTTCGCTTCACGCCGCGGTTTGCGAAGCGCTGGCCACGGTGGCCCGCTGAGCGACAGGCGTTAGGCCCCGCACGAACGGATCGAAGCAGGCCCAGAAGGCTGCGCGGATATCGTCGCGCTCCATCATGATTTCGTGCTCGGACTTCAGCATCACGTACATGCCGCGCTTGATGCGCTTGATGAGCGTGAGGTCGGCGCCGGGATGGACGAGTTGATCGTGGGCCGCGCCGATCAGAAGCACCGGCGTTTCGATGCCGTGCGCGAATTCTTCGCTGGCGACGAGTTCCATCGAGCGATAGGCCGCTTCCAACCAGCCGAATGTCGGCGCGCCGAGGGCGAGCCTCGGTTCGGCCTTCAGGCATGCCATAAAGCGGTCGAAGCGGCGCTGGTCCGTCGTGACGCCGTTCGTTTCGAAGACCGCCGCCATCGGGTCTTGCTTGGCGCCGCCGAAGACGAAGGCGCCGTGTTGGCCGGCCGCGGTTGTGCAGGTCGCCATCGCGCGGGCGAACCACGGCGGATAGGGCGCGGTCTTCACGGCCAGCATCGGCGCCGTCAGAACCGCGCAATCGAACTCGTGCGGGAAGTCGTGCAAATAACGCAGCAGAATGTTGCCGCCCATCGAGTGGGCGAGGCCGACATAGGGCTTCTTGCCGTGCACCTGAACCACGCGATTCATCACAGCGGCGAGGTCGCCGTCGAATTCGGAGAAATCGCGAACATGGCCCTTCGTGCGTTCCGGCAGCGCGTGGGTCGAAAGCCCTTGGCCGCGCCAATCGAACGTGATCACGGACAGACCGCGCGCCAGCAGCTCGCCGATGACTTCGAAGTATTTTTCGATGAACTCAGTTCGGCCACCGATCAGGACGACCGTGCCGTGGGCCTCGTGCGCGGGCAGAAGCCAGCGCGCCGTGCGCAGGCTGGTGCCGTCGGCCAGCGACAGCCACTCGACGACGCCGTCGGGCGGTGCCGGATTGCCCGGCACCGTTACCAAATCGGGAAGCGGCCCTTCGGGGGCCATGAGAAGGCTTAGCCGGCGGCCTTGGCGAGGATCGGCCCAAGCTTCATCGCAACGCCCATGTCGCCGGCGACCTTAAGCTTGCCCTGCATGAAGGCGGTCGTGCCGTCGAGTTCGCGCGAGACCATCTTTTTGAACGTGTCGAGCGACACGGTAATCGTGCAGTCGGCTGGCTTGTTTTCCGTCGACACCGTGTTCGGGGTCGATTTGCCGTCGATGTAGATGTTGCCGTTGCCCTCGAAGTCGAACTTCAACGTGGCGTTCAGACCCGAGTTGCCGTCGCCGATCGCTTTGCGCATGCCGTCGGCGATTTGTTCGATTTCGCTCATTCTGATTTTCCTTCCTTCAGAAGTTGGGGTGGTGAGACAGATAGTGACGGGTACGGCGCCCGTCAAAAGCGCCCAACCCCATCGGCGGGGCGGGTTATAGCAGGGGCTGTGGCCGGCGCACCAGGGGAGCCAAGCCCCAAGATACCGTAGGGGTTGTGGAGGCGGCCGTTTGCGTTCGGAATGTTGGTCGAAGGTCAAAGCGTTGCGCGCCGAGCGCCTGCGCGCGCCTCCCCGATGACGGCCTAAACGCCAAGCGGGCCCCAATGGGACCCGCTTGCTTCGACTATTCTGTCGTCGGATTAGTTGATGCCAACTGTTAGGTTGACTTGAACGGC
>JANNEL010000607.1:0-3519 GCA_031378595.1 Alphaproteobacteria bacterium | reverse complement strand
GTATCGCCTGTGTCGACGGCATCTTCCGCCGCATCGTCGGCCGCTTCTTCGGCCACGGTCTCTTCAGTCGCCTCCGCCGCCGCGGGCTCTTCGGCCTTTGCCTCTTCTGCCGGCGCCGCTTCCTTCGGCATCTCTTTCTTGAGTTCGACCTGCACGCTTAAGAGCGGCGACAGTATTTTCGCGACGTGATGCGCGAGCCATTCCTCAAGCCGCTCCGTCGCCCGTTCCCGTGCCGATATCGACAGCAAATCGTCGGCAAGCAATTCCACGCGCGGATGCAGGGGATCGTGCCCCTTCTTCAGTTGCGCGACGATCCCGCCATTCCACCAAAGCCGCCCATGCTCGGAGAGCGTGATCGCAGCTTCAGGTGCGTTGGTGAGTGAATGGGCCCGCGAGGCAATCTCGCCCGCAAGACCTTTCAGCGCCGCCGCCCGAAGCGCGCGGCCGTGAATGCCGATCGCGCGCGGGTCGGGCACGAACGAGAAACCTTGCAACCGCCCGACATACTCACCCTCGACCAAGACTTCGCCTTCGCCATCGATCGTGGCCGCGAACTCTTCGTCTTCGCGCAGCCGCCGCATCAGGACGCTCGTGCGCCGGTCGACGAAGCGCTGCGTCAGCTTTTCGTGCAACGCGTCCGACAGCCGATCCTCGACCGCCCGCGCACGCTCTTGCCACTGCACCGCATCGGCCAACCAATCCGGCCGGTTGGCGACATACGTCCATGTCCGGATATGCGCGATACGCTGCGCGATCGCGTCGATGTCGCCCTCGATATTGTCGAGCCGCGACACCTGCCCATTCAGCCAATCTTCCGGCAACACGCCTTCATGGCTCATCAAATGCTCGAAGATGCCGCCGATCAAACGCGCATGTTCCTCGGGCGTGGATTTACGGAAGTCTGGAATCTGACACGCCTGCCACAGCCGCTTCACACCGGCCGGATCGTTCACCATCGCCTTGACGTTTTCTTCCGCGCCCAGGATGCGCAGCACCAACTGGTCGTCGGCCGCACGTGCCCGCGTGAGCCCGCGCGTCGGCGGTAGCATGTCGAGGCTTCGGTCGAGCGCCTCGATGCTGCCGAAATCGAGATTGGAGTTGCGCCACTGAATAACGCGCACCGGATCGAAGCGATGGTTCTCGATCGCCTCGACCAGTTCGCCTTCCAGCGGCTCGGCATCGGCAGTGACGCCGAACGTGCCGTCATTCATATGCCGGCCCGCACGGCCCGCAATCTGCGCAAGCTCGTTCGCGCGCAACGGCCGGCGCACGGTGCCGTCGAATTTCTCGGTCGCCGCAAAGGCCACATGGTCGATGTCCATGTTGAGGCCCATGCCGATTGCATCGGTGGCGACCAAGAAGTCGACGTCGCCGTTCTGATAGAGCGCGACCTGCGCGTTGCGTGTGCGGGGCGAGAGCGCACCCATCACCACGGCAGCACCGCCACGCTGACGGCGCACGAGTTCCGCGATCGAATAAACCGCATCGCTCGAAAACGCGACGATCGCCGAACGTCGCGGCAACCGCGTGAGCTTTCGCGCACCCGTGTAGGCCAAATCCGAAAACCGCGGCCGCCCGATGAACTGCACACCGGGCACCAGCTTTTGAATCAGCGGCCGCATCGTGTCGGAGCCGAGGAAGATCGTCTCCGACCGTCCGCGCGCACTGATGAGGCGGTCGGTGAACACATGCCCGCGCTCGAAATCGGCTGCGAGCTGGATCTCGTCGATCGCCATGAACTCCGCGCCGATATCGATCGGCATGGATTCGACCGTCGCCACCCAATGCGTCGGCGCCTTCGGAACGATTTTTTCTTCGCCCGTGACCAACGCCACCGCGTGCGCGCCCTTCACGGCGACGACGCGTTCGTAGACCTCGCGCGCAAGTAGTCGGAGCGGCAGCCCGATCATCCCACTTTGGTGGGCGAGCATCCGTTCGATGGCGAAATGGGTCTTGCCCGTATTCGTGGGGCCGAGGACGGCGGTAACCCGGCCGTACGGAGAGGACATCGATATGGTTTCCGGAAAGAAGCCGGTCCACATGCCCCACGCTGCACTGCAAACGCAAGAACGCCCGCCGTTGCCGGAATAGCGCTGTGGATACCGCTAGGAGAAGAATGGACTAGAAACGGAACGAACCGTGCTCGAATCACTGACTCGGCTCACTTCACGATTCGTTCTCGCACTAAATATAGACAAATCAAACGCTTATTTCACGGTGCTGTTGCATCGTGGCAATTGCCAAAATTGGCCGATGCGGTTCCATCGTGCGCAACTCGTCCGTGCACGGAGCGACGAGTAATTTGCAGGGATTCGCGTTCGCAAAAGGTCCGTGCGCGGAATGTATTCCTCCGTGTTCGGATCATCCTAACGCGCGCACCGGGCGCTGTGGATAAATCGGGGAGAGGCGCGAAACAAACATGGACCAAAGCCCGATCAAAGGATTCACCCCCTCTGAATTCCCTTTCGTTCACCCCCAAACCCTGGGGGGCACGCCGCAGGCGCGCCACTACAAAAATCCAGAACGCGTGTCGGTTTACCCCCATCGGATTTGGTGCCGAATAGTCTACGAATGACGCGTCTGCGAAACCGAACCTGAGATCAACCCATGAGCGATTTCCCAAAAGCGAGTCTTGGCGACTGGCAAAAGCTCGCAGCCAGCGATCTCAAAGGGAAATCGGCGGATTCGCTGACCTGGGCCACCCCGGAAGGAATTCCTGTCAAAGCGCTCTACACGGCCGCCGACCTCGAGAAGTTGGAACTCGAAGGCGCCATGCCGGGCTTAGCGCCGTTCACCCGCGGTGTGCGCGCCACGATGTACGCAGGCAGGCCTTGGACCGTCCGCCAATACGCAGGCTTCTCGACCGCGGAAGAATCGAACGCCTTCTATCGCCAAAACTTGAGCGCCGGTCAGATGGGCTTATCGATCGCCTTCGATCTGGCAACGCACCGCGGCTACGACAGCGATCATCCGCGCGTGTTTGGCGATGTCGGCAAAGCGGGCGTCGCGATCGACAGCGTCGAAGACATGAAGATCCTCTTCGACGGCATCCCGCTCGACAAAATGTCGGTGTCGATGACGATGAACGGCGCCGTCATTCCGATCATGGCGAACTACATCGTCGCCGCGGAAGAGCAGGGCGTGAAGCAGGCGCAGCTTTCGGGAACGATCCAAAACGACATCCTGAAAGAGTTCATGGTGCGCAACACCTACATCTATCCGCCCGAACCTTCGATGCGCATCGTTGCCGACATCATCGCCTACACGGCCGAGAAGATGCCGAAGTTCAATTCGATCTCGATCTCGGGCTACCACATGCACGAAGCGGGCGCGACCGCGGTGCAGGAGCTGGGCTTCACGCTCGCCGACGGCGTTGCTTACGTGAAGGCGGCGATCGCAAAGGGCCTCGACATCGACGACTTCGCGCCGCGCCTTTCGTTCTTTTTCGCCATCGGCATGAACTTTTTCATGGAAATCGCGAAGCTCCGCGCCGCCCGCCTCATGTGGGCCAAGATCATG
>JANNEL010000599.1:0-14314 GCA_031378595.1 Alphaproteobacteria bacterium | reverse complement strand
CGGCCGTTCGCGTAGGTGCCCGTGCCTTCGGCCTCGCTTGGCTGCGACCAGCGTATCAAGCATTCGCCGTCGCGGTCCTCGATCGTCGCGGTGCCTTCGTAGGTGGTGCCGCCGGTGTTGGTTCCGGCGACACGATATTTTCCGGCAACGGGACATGCCGGCTGTGCGGGCGGCGGGGCCGCGTCCGCCAGCACGATGGCGGCGGCGGCGATGACGACGAACCGGATCATCGGGTGCCTCTTTTCGCGTTCGACACAGGGTGTTTCCACGATGCGCGCGGTCTTACGCGGCGGTCAACTGGCTGTTTGTTCCGGTTCAAGGAACAATCATGCGCGGCGCGCGTTTTCTGAAGACATGCCTGGGAGCAGACCCAGCTTCCCCAACACCATCACCCTAAGGATTTGAGCCATGGAACGCCCTGTTTCGCCTGCCATCACGAGACGAAACGTTGCCGCGGGTCTTGCTGTAACGGCCGCAGCGGCGGCGGTGGTTGCGCAAGCGACAAAGGCAGCGAACGCCAAGCAAACCGTGCCTGAGAAGAGTTTGTACGAACGCTTGGGCGGCGTCTTCGCCATCGCCGCGGTCATCGACCACTTTAGCGATGCCGTCGTGAAGAACCCCATTGTCGGCCAGGCGTCCAAGAATCCGCAGCTGAAGGAATGGCATACGAAGAACCTTGGACGGCTGCCCGGCCTTAAGTTCATGCGTACGCTGTGGGTCTGCAACATTTCGGGTGGGCCTTTCCAATACACGGCGACGAAACCGGGTACGACGCCGCTTGGCCTCGAGGAGGCGCACCGAAACTTGCGGATCTCTCCTGCGGAATTCGATGAGGTTGCGGCCGAGCTTGGACGGACCCTGGACTTCGTCAAGGTGCCCAAAGCGGAGAAGGCCGAGGTCTTGGCTGCATTCGCAGCGCACAAAGCCGAAGTCACCGCAGGGTACGTTCGCTGAGCGGCGGACGGGCAATGGCATCCTGTCACCGTAATGCCACCTTGTCCTGCGGCGCAGTTGCCTGCGGCGGGAACAACTTTTCGTTCTCCGCGTTGTGTTTGCTGCTCGCCGGACAAGCGTCGACGGCGTTCGACCGTTGACGCGCGCTCCTCAGGGCGTGGGAAGAGGAACAAACAATGAAACGAACAATGACGATGATTGTCGCCATGGCGCTCATGAGCGGCACCGCCGCGGTGGCCGCACCCGGCGGCAGTCAAGGCCAAGACGAACAGCCTGCTTGCGGTCAGCCAAATCAGCCCGCCTGCGAATCCGGACAAACGCCGGCCGATCAGAAAGACACCAAGAAGAAGGGCAAAGGTAAGAAGCCCGGCGATGAGCAAACTCAACCTCCCGGTCCGCCTGCTGGTGGCCCGCCAGGTCAACCGCCCGGTCCGCCCGCCGCCGGTCCGCCAGGTCAACCGCCTGGTCCGCCTGCCGGTGGTCCGCCGGGTCAACCGCCCGGCCCGCCGGCCGCTGGCACGCAAGGTCAGCCGCAAGGCGGTCAGCCGGGTCCGCGTAACGACGGTCCGCGCGATGGCGGTCCGCGGGGTGACGCTCCGCGCGGTCCGTTCAATCCGCAGCCCGGTGGGCCCGGCGGTCCGGGACAGTATGGTCCGCAGCAAGGGGGACAGTATGGTGGTCCGCCTCAGGGCGGCACTCGTTGGTCGCGCGGCGAACGCGTGCCGCAAGAGTATCGCCGGGATCAGTATTACATTCAGGATTGGCAGCGGAATAACCTTTCGCCACCGCCACGCGGCTATCGCTGGATGTGCTACGACCGCGGCAATTGCTTCCTTGTACAGGGCAACAACGGCGTCATCTTGCGGTCGTACCGCCGCGACGATCGCGACAACTTTTGGCGCCGGCGTTACTCGCGCAGCTATAGCTACAACGACGACCTTTATTACCGCGAATGCCGCAGCCGGTCGGACCCGGCGGGCATTCTGGTCGGCGGGTTGATTGGCGGTCTCATCGGCCGTTCCATCGGCGACGATCGCGCGGGCTCCACGTTTGCCGGCGTCATCATCGGCGGCTCGCTCGGTGCGGCGTTCACACGCGACTTGGACTGCGACGATCGCAGTTACGCGTATCGTACCTACTACGATGCGTTTAACAGCGGGCGCGTGGGCCGGGTCTATGCCTGGCGCAATCCGCACTCCTACCATCGCGGCGCCTTCGTCGTGCGCGGCTATTACTACGACGAAGACGGCTTCCGCTGTGCAAGATACCGCCACACGGTGTGGCTCGATCGCCGGCGGCGGGTGGACGGCTACGCATGCCGTCAGCCCGACGGTGCGTGGTTGTTCTTGAACTAAGTTGACTTGCGCGGCGGCCGTTCGATCGGCCGCCGCGTTTTCTATTGCCGGGTGAAGCGCGCGAGCGGGCCCATCGGTGTCACCACATTCAGCGCGACCACGCGTCCGCCCTGCCGTTCGAATTGCACATGCACCAGCGGATCGAGCAGCGACACGAACACATCCGGTGCGACCGGGCGCAGCGGTGCCGCGCGCCGTCCTTGGTGCAACACGAGCGTGCCGTTCTCGATGCTGACGTTCGCCTCTTCGCCGTAGCTGCCGGTGTAGGCACCTAAATCCACGCGAAGCGCTAGCGATTGCCTATCGGCCAAGATCCAGCGCAGCTCGGCGGCGTCGGGGCCTTGCGCCGTCGCCACCAAATGTTGCAACGCCACGTCCTGCGCGCGCGGAAGCGCGTCGGCTGAGGCGACGGCGAGATCAGGCTGCACGCCTTTGCCTTCCCAATTCGTGCGCGTGATCGGGTTCTCCGGCGAGCCGCCCGACACGAAGACCGCGAACCCGCCCGACACGGGTACGAAGCCGCCGGGGTTTGCGCGGCCGTTCGTCGGCTCGCCCACGATCACCGCGCGCTTTGCGGCCTGGAGCGTGTAGGGAAACGATTCCGAGGCCGAGCCGGTGCCGCCGTTGACGAGAATGTAGAGGGGCGTGTCCAAGCGGCGCGGGCCTGTCGGATCGCCGACCGGGGCTTCGCTGCCGGAGGCGCCGCGCGTGTGGAACGTGTTGAAGATCTGAGCGTTCGCCGGCACGAAGTAGCTCGCGAGATAGGCCACCATCGCCGGTGCCCCGCCGCGCGAGTTGCGCAAATCGATGATGATTGCGCGGGCACCGGCGACCGACTGAAGGGCTGCGTCCACCGCCTTGCGCGCGGGATCGTTCGGCGCTTTCGCATCGATCTGCGCGAATTGGTTGACCTGGATATAGCCGATGGCACCCGGCAATATTTCTGTGTGCACGAAGCCGTAGTTCTGGCGCGCGACGGGAGAGTCCGGTCCGGGCGCGGGCCCGGGGCCACCGTGGCGCGGTCCACCCGGCAGCGGCTGATCGCCCGGCCGATAGACGACGGCGAAGTGTCCGTCGAAGGGATGCAGATACGCGCTCAGCGCCGTTGCCAGATCGAGCGGATTGGTGAAGCGGTCGTAGTCGCCCTTTTGCGCATTCGCGCGCAAGCCTTCCGCGATCGTGTGACCGCGCGCGATGTCGAAGTAGATGTCGTCGACGGCCTGCGCCACTTGCGTCGCGATCTCGCGCGGGTTGGAGACGGGCGGCTGATCGGCGGCGGAAACACGTGCGAAGGCGGCGAGCGCGAGTGCGGCGGCGAGCGAAACGAAACGCGTGTGCATTGGTATCCCCTCAAGAACTTGCGCGCGATTACGCCCGGGCGGTCACTCCAAGTCATGGCGGAAAACCGGCAGAAGCGCACGTTCGACACACTTTGACACAGACTAACTTTGGAAATTGCCCTTGAATACGCAACCAAATGGTTGCATATTGTATTGATGAGCATGGACGCAGTTTTCAAGGCGCTGGCCGACCCTCTGCGGCGGCAACTCCTGGATAGCCTGCGCGGCCGGAACGGGCAGACGCTCGGCGAATTGTGCGAAGGGCGCGACATGACGCGGCAAGCGGTGACGAAACATTTAGGGATCCTGGAAGGTGCCAATCTTGTTGCGACCGAAAAGCGGGGGCGCGAGAAGCTGCACCATCTGAACCCGGTTCCTATTCACGACATCGCCGATCGCTGGATCGGCAAGTACGAGCGCGGCCGATTGAGCGCGCTCACCAATCTCAGGAAACGCTTGGAAGGATAGCAACGATGAGCAATTCGCGTTTTGTCTATGTCACCTACATCCGCTCGACCCCGGAGAAAGTTTGGGACGCACTCACGCAGCCTGAGTTCACGCGCCAGTATTGGGTGGGCGCTTGGCACGAAACGACCTGGGAGAAAGGCGCGGCGTGGAAGTTGATGCTGCCCGACGGCCGCATTGCCGATGCCGGCGAAGTCGTCGAGGTCGATCGTCCGCGCCGTCTCGTCGTGACATGGCAGAACCAATTCATGCCGGAACTCACGCCGGAAGGTTTCTCGCGGTGCACGTACGAGTTGGAAACACAGGACAACTCGGTGAAGCTCACCGTCACGCACGAAATGGACAAGCCGCAATCGAAGTTGATCGACGCTGTGTCGAAAGGCTGGCCGCACATTCTGTCGAGCATGAAGTCGATGCTCGAAACCGGCGCTTCGCTCGCCGAAACGCGGACGATGGCGGCGTAGTGCGACCGGCAATTCCAAGAACGTCGAAGTTCTACGCGGCGCGGAAACTCCAGATCGGGCCGCGCCAGTGTTTGCCGTCGCCTTCGTGACGCATGAGGCTTGAGACGTTCGGTGCGGCTGCGATCGCGTCCGGCCAGAACGCTTGCGCGGCGGTGTTGCGTTCCATCACGGCGGCCTCCCATTGACCTGGATGGGCGGCCAAGATCTGGCGCAACGCTTCGCGCGCGACGCCGCGACGGCGATACCTTCTCGCGACGAAGAACTCAGCCATGTTGCGCTCAACCGTGCCGCCGCGATGCGACAGCGTGTTGATCAAGGCAAAGCCTGCAGGCCGTGCGCCCACAAAGAACAGCAGCGCGTGGAAGCCTTCGGTGCCGCGCCAATAAGCGTCGAACGTGTAGGCCTGGAAGCGGCCGCGCTCGTCGAACTCCAACCGGGTGGAGCCGTCAGGCTCGATCTCGGAGAAATCGTAGAGGTAGAACTGCGCGAGCCCTTCGAGCAGCGCCTCGTCGGCTACAGTCGCCGGGCGCACCAGAACGGCCAGGTCTTTTGTCACCACGTCGCCTCCCAGTGATCGCGTGCGCCAAACGTACAATAATCGGGCGAATTTCGCAGCTTTGTGTACCCCCAAATGGCGTCGGGTTTACGGGTTCTCAATGCCCACTGTGCGAGGCTTGGACAAATCCGAAAGCTGGGGTGCTGGTTCATGGCCAAAGTTCTCGTTGTCGATGACGATAAGTTCGTCGTTCAGGTGATCGCAGGTGCGCTGCGGAACGCCGGACACGACGTCGAATGCGCCTATGACGGCGAGGCGGGCGAGCAGGCGTTCGACGCCGCACCGTTCGACGCCGTCATCTGCGACATGCTTATGCCGCGGCAAGAAGGGTTGGAGACGATCCGCCATATGCGCAGGACGCGACCGGAAACGGCGATCGTCGCGATCTCGGGCGGGTTGGGCGCGACGGACATCGATATCTTGAGCGTGGCGCGGCAACTCGGCGCGCATGCGACCCTGAAGAAGCCGTTTCACATTCCCGAGCTTTTCAGCGCCGTCGACACGGCGTTGCAAAACGCACAGGCGGAGAGCGCGCCGAACAAGGCTCGCGCCTAAGAAACGATCACACTCGCTCTGTCACTTTTCCACTCTACTGCTTCGAGATCGTTGCTCATGAAAGCTCAAGCCGCTCAACTGAACAGGTTCGTCGTCACGTGTGAATTTCGCACCGGCTCGCGCGCGATGTTCGAGCGCGCGATCGCCGCGACGGGAACGCCGTTGCAGCTCGCCGACAATCTTTGGCTTTTGCGCGCAATCGGGACCGCGGGCAGCGTACGCAACACGTTGTTCCAGTACGTGGGCGCGCGCGATACGCTGATGGTGCTGCAACTCGATGCGGTGCGCACGGCGACACAGAACTACGGGCCGGAAATGGACGCCCGCATCCGCGCGATGCTGTACCTTGAGGCCGCCGTTCCGCTGGCCGCGGCAACCGCCTAGGACGCCGGCGCTTCCACCGCGGCGACGTTGTCCTTGTCGTCGCGATCAACCCAGATCGAATACGGATCGACGGCGACGAATTTCGGCGCCTTGTCGGTCACGAACGTCACCGTTTGCTTGCCAGTTTTGAGCGGCTTGAGTTCGTAGGCGATGACACCGTCGCGCTTGAATTGCGGCTCCGTCGGGTCGGTCGAGAACACGCCGACCGCGATGTTTTCCGTGAGCGGGGCTTCGGTCTCCTTGCCCTTCCCGTCCGCGTAGAGCTTCTTCGCCTCGACCTCGAACGCGACGTCGAACTTGCCGTCGGCGCGCTTCGTGACCTTCGGCGCGGTGGCTTTCAGTTCATAGAGCGTGATTTTTTCGAAGAGGTCGGTGATCAGCGCGTCATACTGAGGCCCTGCGTCTTCGCGCAGTATCTTCAAGAAGTCGGTCGAGCGCGGATAGGGATTGGCCGCGAATTTGTAGCGCTCAATCATCTTCCTCAGCGCGCCGTTGACGATCCCTGCCCCAATCTCGGCCTTCAAGCGATAGAGGATCGTCGCGCCTTTTTGGTAGTGGATGTAGGGCTGGTTTTCGACCCGGGCGAGCGGCTGCTCTTCGACGCTTTCCTGCTGGCGCCCTTGCAGATAGCGGTCGCGTTCCTGGTTCAAGAACTTGCGCACCTGTTCGGGGCCGTAAATTTGCTCCATCACGAGCAATGCCGAGTAGCTCGCGAACGACTCGCTCAGCATTGTCGATCCCTGCACATCGGCGCCGAGCACCTGGTGAGCCCACCATTGGTGCGCGATCTCGTGCGCGGTCACGAACGTCACCATGTCGATTTTCGACGGGTCGGCGGCGAGCGCTTTGGCGTCTTGCAGAAAGCCGATGTCTTCGGAGTAAGCGATCGTGTTCGCGAACGACTGAGCGAACGTCGCGATCGCCGGGAACTCGATCATGCGCGCCTGGCGGAACTGATAGGGACCGAATTCGCGCTCGTAGACCTGCATCGACGTCTTCATGACGTTCAACATCAGGTCGATATTGTAGGCGTGTTCGGGATGGTAGAAGACCTTCAGTTCGATGCCGTTCCATGACGCCTGCTTCGTCGCGTAGTTGGCGGACTGGATCGAGAAAAAGTTTTGGATCGGCGTGTCCGATTTGAAGTGCACCATTCGCCGGCCGTTCTTCGTCGTGTCGGAAACGACGTAGCCCGGCGCGATGGGTGTCTGATCGGCCACGGTCGAGACCGTGATGTCGGAGGCGACCCAGTCGGAATCAGGACGCAAGTACGAAGTGGCGCCCGCGGTCGGGTCTTCCAGTTTCGGCATGCGCAATTCGGCTGGCAGCTTTTGCCGGCGGCGCACGGTCGGGTTCGACAGGAAGTTCGAGCGGTGCGTTCCCAGCAACGGCGCCACCGCGAAATTGTTCAAGAACGTGCCGTTGTCCAAGATCGACGTGTTGTTGCCGCTGTTCTTGAAGCCCACTTGCTCGAACACCGTCTTGAAGCGGATGTGACGCTTCTCGCCCGGCTGCATCGGCTGATCGAATTTGTAGATGCGGTAGGCGTATTCCTTGTACTCGGTCGCGAGGGTTGCACCGTCGACCTCGAGTTGCTCGATCTTCAGCGTGTCGGGCAGATTGACGTGCACTTCGGTGAGCGTCGAGCCGCTGCGATTTTCGATGAGGTAGTCGCCTGAAGTGACGGCCCGGATGTCGTGCGGATAGAGCGCGACGTTCAACGTCACGCCGATGATGCGCGGTTGCGGTTGCTTTGCGAATTTCAGGAGCGCGCGCTCGGCGTCGGCCTGCTGTTTTTCCTGCTGATCCTGCGTCTCGTATTTGTTCAAGATCGTCGTGTTGTAGAAAATCCAGGCGCCCGTCGTCAGCGCGACGGCAAGCGCCACCGCGCCGACCGTTCCGGCAGTCCCTTGCAAGCGGCTGTAGAGCCTGGCGAAGCGCGGACGATAGCGCGCTTCCGTGCCGCGCGGCCAAATCGCGAAGGCGATAATCACCAGGATGAGGGCGATGGCGCTCCAATAGACTTCGAACCAGGCGCGGCCGATCCAGAAATAGCCCTCGCCGTTCATGTCCGAGAGCGGGACGCCGCCGACGGAGCCATAGCGATAGAGCCGGTGGTCGTAGCCCAGGTTGGCCAGCGTTTGGTTCGCGACGATGAAGAGGCCGGTCAAGCCCCAGCCGACGAACTTGTGCGGCGAGATCGCTTGCAGGAAGACCGCGAGAATCGCGATGTGCAGGAAGTTGATGAATGTCGGGATCACATACCAGACCAGGTATTTGCCAAACTCGAAGTTCTGGTAGCCCTTCACCGTTTGCACGCCGACCCCGACGCCGACGGCAACCAAAACGGTCAGCAGCAAGACGAACGCGATCGCCAAGATCTTCGGAGCGACGAACACCCAGTCGGGAACGGGGGCGGCACCGAACAATTCGTGCGATTTTCGTTCGCGCTCGCGCCAGACGAGTTCGCCGGCGTAGTAGGCGGCGATCATGAGCGGGGCGATCGAGAACGCAGCCGCCACCTGGTTGATCATTCGCCGGGTGACGGGGAGTAGCGTCCAATCGTCGAACGAGACGCCGGCCCAGACGGATGAGCTTGCGTTCACGATGCCGAGCAGGATCAAAATGAAGAAGGCCGGGCTCTTCACAACTTGCGCCATTTCGAAACGCGTCCACTTCCACGCTTGCGCGCGGAGGGCGGCGGCGTCGAAGCGGCGCGTGACGTTGACCGGTACGTAGGCGGTGGTCGGGGCCGCTTCCTCGCGCTTGCGCGAGGCGCGGCGGACACCGCGCTCGGTGAAGCTGTAGGCGAAGTAAGCGAACGCCAACAGTGCGAACGAGACGCCGAACCAGAGCAACCGGTTCTCGAGCACGAGGCCGTCGAGCGGCGGCATCATCGTGTTGCGGTCCGACGAGGTCCAATACTTCGTCGCGATGCCGACGGGGCCGGATCCGAAGGGGTCGAACAACGCGGCAAACCGTTCGTTCTTCAGATCGCTCAGCCATTGGACCGATATGACGGAGGTAATGAAGAGCACGATCACGCCCAAGTAAGTCATCGTCATGGAGCGCACGACGGCCGCAATCGCGAACAGGAAAGCGCTGACGATGAAGAGCGTCGGCACTGCGTAGAGGAAAAATGCCGTCACGTAGTGCGAGAGCACGAGCGGACCCATACGCTCCTGATCGAGCCAGGGCATCTGCGCGCCGATGAGGAGGCCGATCGGAACGGCTGCGAACGCGACAACGCTTGCCAGAAAGGCGCCTGTGAACCGGCCGAACAGGTAGTCGAATTTCTTGATGCGAGTCGAGCGGATGATCGGGCCGTAGCCGGTGTCGTCGTCGCGCACGACAACGTTGGCGACGAAGGCAGGTGCAATGAAGAGCGAGAAGATGCTCAGCACCAGTTGCGCGATCACGATTGCGAATGGCGCGTTGATGTTCGTGTTGCCGGGCGCGCCGATTTGGATGTTCGGGCTTGCGACCGAGCCGAACGACAGCAGCCCCAAGATGAGCGCCGACACCCAGAAGACGGGCGATCTCAGCTGATAGCCGAATTCGAAGCTTGCGATCTTGCGGAACATCGGCGCCTCAGTTCTTCACGGCGCCGCCGAGGGCGGTGAAGTAGACGTCTTCGAGATCGGGAGCGACGGGTTCGAAACCGCTACCTGGGTTCGTGTCGGAGACGACGTGGATCAACGTCCTGCCGCCGACAAGGCGCGAGAGAATGACGTTGAACTGCGACTTCGCTTGTTCAAGCTCGCCCTTCGCGATGAAGGCGCGCCAGACTTTGCCGTTCAGTTCGGCGGTCAGCGCGTTCGGCGCGCCCTGCCGGACGATGTTACCCTTCGAGATGATCGCCATATCGGAGCAGAGCTGCGCCACGTCATCGACGATATGGGTCGAGAGGATGACGACGACGTTCTGGCTGATATCGGCAAGCAAATTGAGAAAGCGATTGCGCTCCTCCGGGTCGAGCCCCGCGGTCGGCTCATCCACGATCAAGAGCTGCGGCTGGCCGATCAACGCCTGTGCAATGCCGTAACGCTGGCGCATGCCGCCGGAGAACCCCGCGATCGCCTTGTTCCGCACCGCCCAGAGGTTCGTTTGCTTGAGCAGCGTTTCGACGGTTTGGCGGCGCTCGCGCGAATTGGCGATGCCCTTCAGTACCGCCATGTGGTCGAGCATCCGATAGGCCGAAACGCGCGGATACACACCGAAGTCTTGCGGCAGGTAACCCAACACCTGGCGCAAGCGTTCGGGCTCTTTGATGACGTCGATATCGCCGAAACGGATCGCGCCTTTCGATGGCGCCTGCAGCGTCGCGATCGAGCGCATCAACGTCGACTTGCCGGCCCCGTTCGGCCCGAGCAGGCCGAACAAACCCGGTTTGATCTCGATACTGACGTTGTTCAGTGCGGTTACGTCGCCACGATAAATCTGCGTGACGCTATCGACGCTAAGCATGCCCCTACCCCTGTCCCCGGGCGAACATATAGCGTTTGGGGGGCTGGCTTTACGATCACCATGGTGTGAGACACGGCGCGTCGCGACGCCTCGCGCAGTGCGGGCGTGCAAGGCTGCCACGGCGTTTACCCTGCCAGTTAGCGCAACGCGTGGCCTTTGTGGCCCGCCGTGACACGCTCGATCAGCGGTAGCTTTGGCGGCGCGCCTGCTTGGGCGCCGACGCCCGCGCTGGTCGCCGGCATTGAGGGAGCGGCCACCGGGACTGATCCGCTGCCACCGGCGGAAGCTGTAGTCTGCGAACCCAATGCGTGCTCTGCGAAGATGCCTGGGGCTTTCAGGTAGATGCCGATATTCGTCTTCAGATTTTCCTCCGTCACGCCACCGTCGAAGACGTAGAGTCTCACCAAAAAGACGCGATTGTCGGCGGTTAGGAACGCTTGTGCGCTCAGTTCCTTGGTGTTGTAGCTGTTGACCACGGTCAGATTGAAATGTTCGTCCTTGTTGAAGAACATCGTCGGCTGCATCGAGGCGCAGCCTTTCGCCGCGCAGTCGGTCATGATGAAATCGATGTCGCCGTTGTCAGTGATCGTCACCACTTCGACACCGGATTCCGGCTTTGTTATTACCGCCTTCTTCCCGGTCATGGCGGTGAGAATTACGGCGAGCCGGTCGGACGTCATATTCGTGATTACGTCGGCGGCCGACGCCGCCTGGGAGAGACGTGCGAGAGCGGCAACGGTGGCGGCTGCAATCAATACTTTGCGCATGCGTGGTTTCCCCAATGACGCGCCGAGCGTTAAAGACGCGCGCGCATGCTGTCCAGCGCATGCGGCGCGCGGTTGTGCGCGTATCGCGTGGCTCCCCGCGGGCGCGAGCGCTGGGCTGACTTCGGCAGCTTCAGTCGTACCGGCCGGCGTTTTCTTCGCGGTAGGGTTCGTCTTGGTTCGCTTCGTCGTTCGAGCCATCGGCAACGTTGCCGTTCGCGTCCGCGCCGGGTTGCGGGCCGTTGCCGTTCGGCTGGCGATAAGGCTGGCCGTTGTTGTTTTGATAGCCGCCGGGTTGGCCGTTGCCGTTCCCACCGCCGCCATACGGTTGCGCGTTGCCGCCTTGCTGCTGTGTGCCCTGCTGCGCCTGCTGCTGAGCTTGGAATGCCATGATCAGGCGATAGTAGTGTTCGGCGTGCTGCAGATAGTTTTCGGCCATCACGCGATCGCCGGACGAGTTGGCGTCGCGCGCGAGTTGCAGGTATTTCTCATAGACGTGATGCGCGTTGCCGCGGATCTTCACGTCGGGACCGTTCGAGTCGATCGTGCGGTGAATGTTGAAGACCTGATCCTGGTGCGAACCGCCGCCACTGCCGCCTTGGTGACGCGGACCGCCGCCGCCCCCGCCGCCGCCTTGATGCTTGCCACGGCCGCGTCCACGCGAACGCTGTTTGTTCGGTCCACCAGGTCTCATGTTGTTCATAAATTCAGTTCCAATGCAGTTGTTGCATGTGCGGAGCCTCAAGGCCCCGCAAAACGCGCGTGACCGGCGACGGCTCAAAAACTCTAACTACGTAACCCCTCGAAACCCTCGTTCAGGTCCCTTCAAGCAATCGATCTGGCTTTCCGGTCCAAGGGCGCGATCCGCACCCAATCGGTGGCGGGTTTTCCGCCGTCTAGGCTGCCCCCGCCTTTAGGCCCGGGCGCCCCTCAAAGTCTTCCGTTGTTCGGGCCGCAAGCTAGACCGATTTCCAACGGGAATCCAAGGGGTTTTTGCGGGTTTTCCGCTAGGGGCCACGCCCTTGCGGCAACGTGGCCACGATGACGCGGTCATGTCCGGCCAGATCCTTTACGACGCGATGCACGGTTAGCCCTGCGTTTCGCAGCGTTTGCGCGGCGCTTTCGCCTTGATCGTGCCCGATCTCGACTAACGCGAGCGCGCTTTGTTTCATCACGCCATGAAGCGCGCGCACGATCGCTTTTGTTGCGGCGAGACCGTCCGATCCTGATGCCAGCGCCAGGCGCGGCTCGTGATCGCGCACGTCGGGGTCGAGTCGCGCGTGGTCGGCTTCAGAGATATAGGGCGGGTTCGCGACAACGAGATCGAAGCGCTCATCGGGCGGGTTCGCGAAATCTCCCTCGACGAACGTGATGCGTTTCACGACGTTGTGACGGCGCGCATTGCGCTCGGCGACGTCAAGTGCGTGGCGCGAGATGTCGAGGCCGACGCCGGTTGCATTCGGCCACTCGGTCAGCAGCGTGACGAGGAGGCAGCCCGAGCCGGTGCCGAGGTCGAGGATGCGTGCGGGCGGTGCCGCTTTCAGTTCCTTGAGCGCGGTTTCGATGAGCGTTTCAGAGTCGGGTCGCGGGATCAACACCGCAGGTGTCACTTCGAATTCGAGCGACCAGAATTCCTTGCGGCCGAGGATGTAGGCAACCGGTTCGCGCCTTTCCCGGCGGTAGATGAAGGTGTCGAATGCGGCTGCGTCGTTCGCTTCGCGCGCCAGGATGCGGGCTTCGCGTAGGGGCTCGTCGATGCCGGCTGCCGCGAGGCGCGTGGCGGCGGCACGGAGCGTTTCAACGGATTCCCAGGGGTTCATCCGGCCTTGTTAGCAATCCGTTAGGCACGGCGCCAACCGCCATTGGAAACCGCGCTTGCCTGACCCTTTGTTCACGAGTGGCGGCGATAATCGGCTGTTTCTTTGGCGGGGCGGGCTCCCATGAACAACTTTGCGCGCGTTTGGCTGATCACCACGGGGATCGGCGCCGCCATCACTTTGTTCGCGCCGAGCGTCGTCATCGTGGCTGCAATCACGATCATCGGACTTCCGCTTGCGTTCGCGCTGATGCTGGCGCCGCTTGCGTTCGTCGTATCGTTCGGCGGTTGGCTGATCGGCCGCGCGATCATGTTGGGCCGCACCGGGTATGCGATCGGCGTGGGCG
The DNA here is from genome assembly GCA_031378595.1 of Alphaproteobacteria bacterium. Lineage (GTDB taxonomy): Bacteria > Pseudomonadota > Alphaproteobacteria > Micropepsales > Micropepsaceae > SZUA-430. The sequence goes on along the minus strand of JANNEL010000599.1, from coordinate 847 downwards.
CGATGCTGCTTGCACTCGCCGTTCCGCCTTACGTCATCAACGCCAAGTTGGAAGGCAGCGTCGCCGCCCTGGTGGCGCAGGATATCGACACGCTCAGCAAGCCGTTGCACGCGAAGGTCATCGCGGTGCGGAGTGACAAGCCTTTGCGGTTCAACCAAGGCGAAACGGCGTGCGACGGGTTTTGCATGCGCGCATTGATGAACGGGGTGGCGGAGCGGGTTTTTTTCGTGGCCCAAGACCTGAACGAACCGTTGAACGCCCAGATGCCGGCACGCTCCTTCCGATTGGAGAAGCGCGCGGAGTGTCCCGCGGTCGAGCTTCGCGACGGTAGCGACGAGATCAAGGAAAAGGATCGGCAGCACGCCTTCGAACGCAAAACTGCGTCGGAGCTGATGCAGCTTGAAATCGCCATGGGCAACTGCCTGATCGAAGAAACGGTCCCGCTGGGTACAGCCGATGTCGTGCTGTCACGCGGCACCGTGCATCGGGGGGATTCGGTGATTGCGGCGGGGCTCGACCTCTCTGCAGATACCGTCAACGCCAACAGGCTGAGTGTGCACGTGCGTGATACCAACGGCTTTCGCGAAACCTACCGGCGGACCGGGGTCGTTGTGCATCTTCTGACACCCCTCCTTGCGCCGACGGCGGAGGGCGGGTCGGAGCTTCGCGCTTATGCGGTGTTTGCGCGGACGGCAGCGCGCAAGAACCTTGAGACGCCGTATGAGAGCGAGCCGGATTGGAGCGGCTTTTTGACGGGCAAGCTCGGCCTCGATCTCGCGTTGCGCGACGGGGCGTCGGAAGAAGCGACGCGGCAGGTTTTGACCAAGGGGATCGCAAGTGTCGGGCC
>JANNEL010000485.1:0-6165 GCA_031378595.1 Alphaproteobacteria bacterium | reverse complement strand
CGACCGCGGCTTTGACCCGCGGGCCGAAGTCGCGACTGATTGCGTACGACCCGGCCGAACATCCCGTCGCGCTGCAGATTGGTGGCAGCGAGCCTCGCGAGCTCGCGCTTTGCGCGCGGATGGCGGAAGACGCCGGATACGACGAGGTGAACCTCAACATCGGCTGTCCGTCGGAGCGCGTACAAAGGGGCGCATTCGGCGCGTGTTTGATGCGCGAGCCGGACTTGGTCGGCGATTGCGTTGCTGCGATGCGCGCCGCGGTGAAGATTCCGGTCACTGTGAAGTGCCGCATTGGCGTCGACGATCAGGACCCGCGGGAGGCGCTGTTCGGATTTGTGGATCGCATTGCCAAGACCGGGTGCGATACGTTTTTTGTGCATGCACGCAAGGCGTGGCTGAAAGGGTTGTCGCCGAAGGACAATCGCGAGATTCCGCCGCTTGATTATGGGCTGGTTTACGAACTGAAGCGGGCACGGCCGGAGCTCACGATTGTCATCAATGGTGGGGTGGCCTCGCTCGACGAGGTGCGTGCGCATTTGGGCCAGGTCGATGGCGTGATGATGGGACGGGCGGCTTACGGGTCACCTTGGATTCTCGCCGACGTAGACGCTGCGATTTTTGGTGACGTAGCGGCTGTGCAGTCGCGTGCGCAGGCGTTGGAGGCTTTCAAGCCATACGTTGCGCGCGAGCTTGCGAATGGCACGCCGCTGAACGCGATGACCAGGCACGTACTTGGGCTTTTCAACGGGCTGCCGTGGGCGCGCGCATTCCGGCGGCACTTGAGCGAGAATTCCGTGAAGCGCGGCGCGGGCGTCGAGGTGATCGACGAGGCGCTTGAGTTCATGCGCGAGGATCGGGCGCAGGTCGCCGCTTAGATTTTCTGGTCGTAGGCGCCGACGTGCGCGTTCTTCGACAACCGCGCGTCGATTTCCGCGAACATGCCGCGCATGCGTTCCTCGGAGACGGGGCTTTCAACCACGACGACCAGGCTTGGCTTGTTCGACGAGGCGCGCACGAGGCCCCAGGTTCCGTCTTCAAGCGTGACGCGAATGCCGTTGACGGTCACGAGATCGCGGATACCAAGCCCCATGATTTTGTCGCCACGTGATTTCGCGCTCGTGTAGGCCGCGGTGACTTCCTCGACGACGCCGTATTTCTTATCGTCGGGGCAGTGCGGCGCCATCGTCGGCGAGCTGAATGTCTTGGGCAGACCGTCGTAAAGCGCCGACATCGACTTGCCGCCGGCGTGTTCCAGCGTGCGCAGGATCGTGATCGCCGAGACGATGCCGTCGTCGTAACCGCGGCCGATAGGCGGATTGAAGAAATAGTGGCCGCTCTTCTCGAAGCCGGCCTGAGCCTTGAGTTCGTAGGCACGGCGTTTGATGTAAGAGTGGCCCGTCTTCCAGTAGTCCGTTTTCGCGCCGTTTGCGATGAGCACGGGGTCCGTCATGAACAGGCCGGTCGATTTCACATCGACCACGAACTGCGCGTCTTTTTGACGGGACGAGATATCGCGCGCGACGAGCACGCCCATTTTGTCTGCGAAAATTTCGCGGCCCTGATCGTCCACCACACCGCAGCGGTCGCCGTCGCCGTCGAAGCCGAGGCCGAGGTCGGCTTTGTGCTGCTTCACCGCATCGCTGAGTGCGTGCAGCATTTTCAGGTCTTCGGGATTCGGGTTGTAACGCGGAAAGGTGTAATCGAGTTCTACGTCGAGCGGGATCACTTCGGCGCCGATACGGCGCAACGCTTCGGGCGCGAACGCGCCGGCCGTTCCATTGCCGCACGCTGCGACGACCTTGATCGGCCGCTCGAGTTTCGGGCCCGACGTCAATTCGTCGAGATAGCGTTCGCGCATGCCTTCGATCGCGCGGTAGGTGCCGCCTGGACGTTCCTTCCCATTCGCTTCGAGCACGATGGCTTGTAGGGCGTTCATCTCGTCGGGGCCGAACGTCAACGGACGCGCAGCCCCCATCTTGACGCCGGTCCAGCCGTTTTCGTTGTGGCTAGCGGTAACCATCGCGACGCACTGTGCGTCGAGCGCAAACTGCGCGAAGTAGGCTGTCGGCGACAGCGCCAACCCGATGTCGAGTACTTCGGCACCGCCGGCGATCAGGCCGATCGTGAGGGCGTGCTTCACACTGAGCGAATAGGAGCGATAGTCCTGGCCCACGACAATGCGCGGCTTCACACCCATGTCGTGGATCAGCGTCGCGAGTCCAAGGCCAAGCGCTTGGACGCCGATGAGGTTGATTTCCTTCGGGTAGAGCCAACGCGCGTCATATTCGCGAAAACCATTCGGCGAGACGAGCGGAAGTGTTTCGAACTCGGCCGTGTTGGGCTTGAGGTCGGCGCGTGGTTTTGTGAGCATCGCCTGGCTTTACGGGTGAAGGCTGCGGATTTCAACCCTTCAGAACTGTAACGAACGCCTCGACTGCCGGTTCCAAGGCGCCGTCATTTACGATGACCGTATCGGCCGCGATCGCCGGTGCGCGGTCGAGCCGTTCGCCGATGTCCTCACCGGATTCACGCCCGCGTGCATTGAGCCGTGCGGCGAGGATTGCGGGCGACGCCGTAATCAGGATGGCGCGCGCTGGCTGAAATCGCGCTTTGGCGCCCGCCACGACAGTGCGCGAGACGTTGACGACGACGTTTGCGCCCTGCGCGAGGTCGGTTTCGATTGCGGCGGGGATCCCATAGGCAATGCCGTGTGCGCGCCAGCTCAAGGCGAAGGCACCGGCGTGCTCCATTGTGTCGAACCCAGCCACGCTTTCAGACACGTGGTCTTCTCCACCTGCTTGGGCGGGGCGTGTGATCGTGCGGCGAGGGAAGACGTAGCCTCGGCCCAACCGTTCGCGACTGGCCGCAATCAGCGTGTCTTTGCCGGCGCCCGATGGGCCTGCGACCAGAAACAATGTGCCGCGCACCGCGTCAGTCCTTCAGGATCATTTGATCGGCCTCGCTCGAGTATTTCGTCAGCTGATCCAGGAAGCTCATGCCAAGCAAGGAGTCGCCGAGGTTGCGTTGCACCGAGGCGCGGACGTTGCGGCGGACGATCGAACCCACGCGTACTTCTTTCAGTTCTACGCTCGCCGCGACCGCCATGCCGTTCGCTGTCGATACGAACGAGTTAAACGTCAGCTCGTCAACGTCGATGCCGGCGCGCGCTGCGTCTTCGGCGCTGAGTGCGATCGTGGTTGCGCCCGTGTCGACAAGCATTCGGACCGTGGCGCCGTTGACGCCGACATCGGCGTGGAAGTGGCCGTCCTCGGCGCGGCGTAAGACGACTTCGCCGCTTGAACGTTCGATGGGCGTTGCGGGGTTGAGTTCGCCGGCGACGCGTTGCCAGGCGTCGCGAAAATCGCTTCGGTAGGAGTAACCCAGGATCAGTGCGAAGAGCAGTCCAAGCCATATCAGCGCGTAGCGCGCCGCGTCCGTCAACGAGCCGCGCCAATGCATGACGAGCGACGTCACCAGCACGGCGACGATCAACAGATTGCCGATGACGGCTGGCGTCGTTTCCGCATTCCACGCAAGCGACCCGCCCGCCACCCAAAGGACGATAGCGCTGATTGCGATCAGGATGACGACGAGGGCGGCAACACGGCTCATGGGCTGGAAGACTAGCGGATTCAGTCTTTCAGGACGAGTTCGTCGGATTCCATGGAGACTTTGGAGAGCGTGCTGAAGAAGCTCATGCCCAGAAGAGCGCCCGTCAGGCCGCGCGTCACGACGGCCTTCACGTCGCGGCGCACGATCGAACCGACGCGGACTTCGTCGAGGTCCACGGATGCCGCTTGCGCGGTGCCGTTCGCGGTGGTTACGGCTTCATCGTAGTCCAGCGCGTCGGTGTCGATCCCTACGCTCTCAGCCGCGTCCTCGCCCAGTGCGATGACACTTGCGCCGGTGTCGGCCAGCATGCGCACGCGCGTGCCGTTGATTTCGGCGTCGACGACGAAGCGGCCGTGGTCGTCGCGCGAGAGCACGAGTTCGGCTTTTTTCGCGACCGCAGCTTTGGCCGACTTGCGATCGGTCATTGGCGACGGCGCGTCCGTGAGGAACCGGCCCGCCGCAAGGACGGCAACAACACCGACAATGACGGCGTAGTGGCGGTTCATGGGCATAGTGTAGTGGCAAGAAGTGAATGCTTCGCGAATTGCACGTAATTTCTCGTTAATTTTGACAAATAACACTTGAGGTCGTAAATAAACGGGCATGAGCAGTGGCAGCCTACCGTTTGCGTGGAACACCGTTCGCCGCGAGATCGCCTTACCGGTCTTTGAGCCCGGCTGGGTCTGGCTGGTAGGCGCGGGACCGGGTGATGCCGGACTGTTGACGTTGCATGCGCTGAACGCGCTGCAGCAGGCGGACGTGGTCGTCTACGACGCGCTGGTCGATGAAGGCATCCTGGGTCTCGTGCGTCCGGGCGCCGAGGTCATCTATTCGGGCAAGCGCGGTGGCAAGCCCAGTCCGAAGCAGCGCGACATCTCTTTGCGTCTGATCGAGTTCGCGCGGGCCGGTAAGCGCGTGTTGCGTCTCAAAGGCGGTGACCCGTTTTTGTTCGGCCGCGGGGGCGAAGAGGCGCTTGCGCTTGTCGCTGCGAAGATTCCGTTCCGTATCGTGCCTGGCGTGACGTCGGGTATTGGCGGTCTCGCCTATGCCGGCATTCCGGCGACGCATCGGGACGTGAACCACGCGGTGACGTTCGTGACCGGCCACATGGCCGGCGGCGACGTGCCCGATACGATCAACTGGCGCGCGCTCGGCGAGGGTTCGCCGGTCATCGTGATCTATATGGGGCTGAAGCATCTGCCGCGTATCGCGCGTGAGCTGCTTGCGGTGGGGCGTTCCGGCGCGGAGCCGGTTGCGGTCATCAGCCAGGCGACGACGCCGCGTCAGCGTGTGCTGGAAACGACGCTCGGCAATGCAGTCGCCGACGTCGAAGCGAGCGGCATTGAAGCACCTGCTTTGATCGTTGTGGGTGAGGCCGTGCGGCTGCGTGCAGGGCTCGACTGGTTGTCGGCACTCGACGGCCGCGTACTCGATCCCGATCCCTTGGGAACGAAGAAGCTGCGTGACGTCGGATAGGCTACTCCGCCTTAAACTGAAATTCGCCCTCGTATCCCCAATACCAGTAATGCACGAGGTAATCGTCGCCCGCGCGGTAGCGCTGTGGTTCGAGGACGATCGCGTAGATCTCTTCCGAAGCTTCGCCCACGGGCAGGTAGGCGGTAACGGGCGATTGCGGACAGGTATCTTTCGGCACGACGCTTTGCACCATGTCGCCGGCGCGGTCGAAGATCTGCCAGCGGAACACTTTGCATGCCGTGGTCGCGGTCAGCGTCACTTGTTTGCGGGTGTTGTTGCGCAAATTGACTTTGACTTGGATGACCGCGGGTTCGCCGCTTTTCAAGGTCACGCGGTCGCGGTTCGGATCGGCAGTTACTGTGACTGCGTTTTCGAGGAAGCCGAGGCTGCCGTTGCTCGCGGCATAGCCCAGGGCCGCGATGAATGAGACCCAGATGACCGTCAATATCATATAGCGCCGCCAATCGGGCGGTGGAGACTGCGGCAGAGGCGGTACCGGGTTCAAGCGCTTTGCCTTGTCGGCTTGGCATCACCTTCGACGTAGTTGAGGTCGATGTTGAACGTCTCGCGGAGTGAGAAGAACGCATAGATCGCGAACGCCGACACAACGATTGCGACGATCTCGGCCGCGCCGACTACGCCGGTCGTGGGCTTGAGCGCGGTGAACGCCATCGTGATCGGCACAGTGAAGCCGCGTACGAAGTTCGGCACCGATGTGGCGACGGTCGCGCGCAGGTTCGTTCCGAATTGCTCAGCCGCGATCGTTACCATCATGGCCCAGTACGCGGTCGCAAAGCCGATGACGAAGATCACGGCAAAGAACTCCGCGGACGATTTGAGCGGCACGTGGAAGAACACGGCGAGGCTCGCGAACAGAGCGAGCAAGAAGACACCGACTGCGACTTTGCGGCTGCCGAAGTATTGGCTGACGAGGCCGTTGGCGAGGCTGCCCAGCGTGATGCCTGAGTAGAACCAGAACACGGTGTGGGCCGGGATGATCTTTTCGGGGATGCCGAGTGCGGGTGCGATTTCGGGCGAGAATGTGACGAGCGTGCCCAAGCAATACCAAATAGGCAG
>JANNEL010000381.1:0-10137 GCA_031378595.1 Alphaproteobacteria bacterium | reverse complement strand
CCTTATCTTCGGCGCTTGGGTTGTCGCCCAGCTCTTTGATCGAGGTGTAGGTCTGCAGGAACTCGTCGATGTAGTCCTGGTGCGCGACAAGGACATAGCTCGTCGGCATGCAGACTTGCGCGAAGACTTCGTACGCACCGCTGGCCAGCGCCTTGAGCGTCGCGCCGTCCCACTGCGTGATCGAATTGTAGAGAGGAACGACCGCGTAGGTCGCTTGACCCGCGGCTACAGCCTCAAACGACTCGGCGACGGTGTTGCGGAAGAGGAGATGCGCGATGCTCTTCGGATTGAAGATTTCGCGGGCGGCCAAATACGAATGGCCCCCGTCACTCTCGGGAAAACATACAAAGAGGTTTCGCTCTGGCACCCGCGACCCCAACTGGTGCGCCTACCGTGAATCCGGGGGGAGGATTCGACCCGATGGCGCTGCTCTGCTGGGGAGGAAGCTAACGCGATTCGTTGGGGAGTTCCAGATTTCTCAACATGTTAGAGCGCATTTTTATTCGTCTATCTGAGCTCTCCTGGTGAGTGTGTGCGTCACCGATCTCGCGTCAAAGTATGAAGCGCGAGAGGTCCGAATTCTTGGTCAGCGCACCGATTTCGCGGTTCACGAAGTTCCTGTCCACAATGATTCGCGCACCCGAACTATCGGGCGCGTGGAAGCTTACCTCTTCGAGCACTCGTTCCATCACGGTCTGCAACCTGCGCGCGCCAATGTTTTCCACGGTCGCATTTACCTCGGCAGCGGCATCGGCGAGTGCGTCGATCCCATCCTCGGTGAATTCAAGGGACACCCCTTCGGTCGCCATCAGGGCTTTGTACTGTTTGATCAGGCTCGCCTCGGGCTCGGTCAGGATGCGGCGGAAGTCGTCGCGGGTGAGCGCTTGAAGTTCAACGCGGATCGGCAATCGGCCCTGCAGTTCGGGCAGCAGGTCCGAAGGCTTTGCGGTGTGAAACGCGCCCGAAGCTATGAACAAGATGTGGTCGGTTTTCACCGGCCCATGTTTCGTGGACACGGTGGTGCCTTCGATTAGCGGCAGCAAATCGCGCTGCACGCCTTCGCGGCTGACGTCGGCGCCGCCGCGCGACCCGCCTTCGCGCAAGCAAATCTTGTCGATCTCATCCAGGAAGACGATGCCGTCGTTCTCGACCGTCTTGATCGCATCTTGAACCAACGCTTCGTTGTCGATCAGCTTGTCGGATTCTTCGGCGATCAGCGGCGCGTGCGCGTCGACGACCTTCATCTTGCGGAGCTTCTGACGGCTGCCGAATGCTTTTCCGAAAACATCATTCAGATTGAGCATGCCGACGCTCGCGCCCGGCATGCCTGGGATTTCGAATTGCGGCATGCCGCCGCCTGTGTCGGCGACGTTGAGTTCGACTTCTTTGTCGTCTAGTTCGCCCTCCCGCAGTTTGCGGCGGAAGGTTTCGCGGGTGGATTCGGCGGCGCCCGCGCCGACCAACGCTTCGACGACGCGGTCTTCGGCGGCGCGCTCAGCGCGAGCCTTCACGTCTTTGCGGCGGCGATCGCGTGCGCTTGCGATGCCGATTTCGACGAGATCGCGGATGATTTGTTCGACGTCGCGGCCAACATAGCCGACTTCCGTGAATTTCGTCGCTTCGACCTTTAAGAACGGTGCGTTGGCGAGACGGGCAAGGCGGCGCGATATTTCGGTTTTGCCGACGCCGGTCGGCCCGATCATCAGGATATTCTTTGGCATGACCTCTTCGCGCAGGTCCGGGGCCAGTTGTTGGCGGCGCCAGCGGTTGCGCAGTGCAATCGCGACGGCGCGCTTGGCTGCCGCTTGGCCGACGATGTAGCGGTCGAGTTCGGAGACGATGTCGCGCGGAGTGAGGACGCTCATGCTTTCCCCCTGCCCTGCTGCGCCTGCTGCAGCGAAAGGGTTGCAAAAGAAGGGTTCACGACAAGGCGCCAAGACGCCAAGGCAAGACGCGAGCAAGAGCTGTTCGGCGCGGAGCGCCTATCTAGTAGATGGTTGCGCGCCTGCGGCGCGCGATGTGGCGGCTCAAGCTTGGCGCCTTTGCGTCTTGGCGTGAAACTCTTCACTTACAAACTCTCCAGGGTGACTTCGTGGTTCGTGTAGACGCAGATGTCGCCGGCAATCTTCATGGCGCGTCGCGCGATGTCTTCAGCGTTGAAGTCGAGCGGCAAGAGTGCGCGTGCCGCGGCAAGCGCGTAATTCCCGCCGGAGCCAATGCCGATCAAGCCGTCTTCGGGTTCGACGACGTCGCCGGAGCCTGAGAGGATCAAACTCGTTTGGGCATCGGCGACGGCGAGCATCGCCTCGAGGCGGCGGAGGTAGCGGTCGGTGCGCCAATCTTTTGCGAGTTCCACTGCGGCGCGCGTGAGATTGCCGGGGTGGGTTTCGAGCTTTGCTTCCAAACGCTCAAACAATGTGAAGGCATCGGCCGTCGCACCGGCGAAGCCTGCGATGACTTTGCCCTGGCCCAGGCGGCGCACCTTGCGCGCGTTGCCCTTCATCACCGTCTGGCCCAGGCTGACCTGGCCGTCGCCGGCGACGACGACTTTGCCGCCCTTACGAACGGAAAGGATGGTCGTGCGGCGCCAGATTTCGCCCTGCCCTGCCTCGTCAACCATGCGCGGTTCCGCCTTTCGCTCAAAATTAGGACAACCTGCTATATGACGGCGGACGGTTCGTCCGCAAAGGGCTTGAAAGGCTTATTTTCCATGCGCAAAGCGAGCATCGATCGCAAAACGCGCGAGACCGATATTTCCGTTTCCCTCGACCTTGACGGAACGGGGACGTACGACGTTCAGACCGGAATCGGTTTTCTCGACCACATGCTCGAGAGCTTTTCTAAGCATTCGTCCATCGACCTGAAGGTAAGGGCGAAGGGCGACACGCAAATCGACTTTCACCATACGACCGAAGACACCGGCATCGTGATTGGGCTCGCGATCGCCAAAGCCTTGGGCGAGCGCAAGGGCATTCGCCGCTTCGGCAGTGCTTTGATTCCGATGGACGAGACGCTGACGCGCTGTGCCGTCGACGTATCGGGGCGGCCCTACTTCATTTGGAAGGTGTCGTTTTCGCGCGCGAAGCTTGGCGAAATGGACACGGAGCTTTTCAAAGAATGGTTCCAGGCCCTGGCGCAGAACGCAGGTCTGACGCTGCACATCGAGAACCTCTACGGCGAGAACAACCATCACATCGCCGAGAGTTGCTTTAAGGCTTGCGCGCGGGCGCTTCGGCAGGCGCTGGAAGTCGATCCGCGCGCGGCCGGTCAGGTGCCCAGCGTGAAGGGCAGCCTGGGGTCTTAGGGCCCGTTCCACGACTTTTTGGCGCATGTGAGAGCAGCAAGTCGTGGGTGGTCCGCCTGCGCGGACCATGACAGTAATGGGTCGAATTGCCAGGTATTGAATTGAGCGACGTCGTTGCCATCATCGACTATGGGTCGGGGAACTTGCGGTCCGCCGAGAAAGCGATGGCGCGCGCGATTTCTGACGGCGGAATATCCGCGCGGGTTGTTGTCACCGATCAAACCGATGTCGTGCAGAAAGCCGGACGGATTGTGCTTCCCGGCGTCGGTGCCTTTGCCGATTGCATGCGCGGTTTGCGCGCCGTGCCTGGGATGGTCGGCGCGTTGACCGAGGCGGTCAAACAGCGTGGAGTTCCGTTCTTAGGCATTTGCGTCGGTATGCAGTTGATGGCTGCGCGCGGGCTCGAACATGGAACGCATGAGGGGCTTGGGTGGATCGAGGGCGATGTTGTGCGTCTGACGCCCAGCGATACGGCGCTCAAGATTCCGCATATGGGTTGGAACACGCTTGGTATCGCGCGCCCTCACCCTGTTCTCGCGCACGTGCAAGACAACGAGGCGCACGCGTACTTCGTTCACAGCTTTGAATTTGCTGCGGAGAATGATCGTGATGTTGTCGCTTCCACCGACTACGGCGGACCAATTGCTGCCGTGGTGGCGCGCGACAACATGATCGGTACGCAGTTTCATCCGGAGAAGAGCCAAGCTGTGGGCTTGCAGCTGTTGCAGAACTTTTTGCGGTGGCGGCCGTGATTTTGTTTCCTGCAATCGATCTCAAAGACGGCAAGTGCGTGCGGCTGTTGCGCGGCGAAATGGCGAGCGCGACTGTGTTCAACGACGATCCGCTAGCGCAGGCATTGTCGTTTCAAGCGCTTGGGTTTTCGTGGCTGCACATTGTCGATCTCGACGGTGCGGTCGAAGGGACTGCGAGGAATGCGTCTGCTGTCAGTGAGATTTTGAAGCGCAGCACCCTGCCCGTTCAGCTCGGCGGCGGGATTCGCGATCGGGCGGCGATCGATCGTTGGTTGCAGGCCGGCGTGAAGCGCGTGATCTTGGGCACTGTCGCGGTGAAGAATCCCGAACTCGTCCGAGAGGCCGCTCGGGCGCATCCGGGGCGGATTGCCGTGGGCATCGATGCAAAAGCCGGGCGCGTTGCCGTCGATGGTTGGGGCAAGGTGACGGACATCAGCGCGCGCGATCTTGCGCGACGCTTCGAGGATGCGGGCGTTGCGACCTTGATTTACACGGACATTGCGCGCGACGGCACGGGGCTTGGACTCAATATCGACGAGACTGCGGCGATTGCCGATGCGGTGGGGGTTCCGGTGATTGCGAGCGGCGGTGTTGGGTCGCTTGACGATCTTGATGCACTGAAGGCGCGCGCACATCCGAATATCGCCGGCGTCATCTGCGGGCGGGCGCTCTATGACGGGCGCGTCGATGCGGCGGCGGCGCTCGCTTTGCTTGGGGGCGGCTGATGCTGAAAACGCGCATCATTCCTTGCCTCGACGTGAAGGACGGGCGCGTCGTCAAAGGCGTCAAATTCGTCAACCTGCGCGATGCAGGCGATCCGGTGGAAGCGGCACGTGCTTACGATGCGGCTGGCGCCGACGAGCTTTGCTTTCTCGACATCACGGCGAGCCATGAGAAGCGCGGGATTTTGCTCGACGTGGTGCGGCGGACGGCGGAGGTCTGTTTCATGCCGTTGACCGTCGGTGGCGGCGTTCGGGCGATCGAGGATATTCGGACGCTGCTGCTGGCGGGCGCGGATAAGGTTTCGATCAACACCGCGGCCGTTGAGCGGCGCGAGATCGTGCGCGAGGCGGCGGAGAAGTTCGGGTCGCAGCTTGTTGTCGTGGCAATCGACGCCAAACGCGTGGGTCCCGGCCGGTTCGATGTGTTCACGCATGGCGGGCGGAATGCGACGGGGCTCGATGCGGTTGCGTACGCGCGCGAAGTCGTTGCGCTGGGGGCCGGCGAAATCTTGCTCACCTCGATGGACCGCGACGGCAGCAAGGAAGGCTATGACATCGAGCTGACACGCGCGGTCGCCGATGCGGTCAGTGTGCCTGTGGTTGCGAGCGGCGGCGTGGGTACGCTCGATCATTTGGTTGCCGGCGTGCGCGAGGGGCATGCCAGTGCCGTGCTTGCGGCTTCGATCTTTCACTTCGGCGAGGCCACGGTCAGCGAAGCCAAGGCCCACATGGCGCGCGTCGGGATCGCCGTGCGCGGCGCATGAGAACATTGCTGCAACTAAGCGCCCGCAAAATATGACAGTTTGATGACGCTTGAACGTTGCATGTTTCTTCACGCCAAATGAAGGCGGAAGGACCGGCGGGGCACTACGCCCCCGCACTTGATGCGATGGGACACGAGACCGAGCTCAAATTCGTTGGGCCCGAAGCCGCCGTTGCGCGTCTTCAGGGGTCGCCCACCCTGCTGGCGTATTCCAAAGTTCAGCATGCGCGTACGCGTGCGCTGAAAGCGACCTATTTCGACACCGACGATTTGGCGCTCAGGAAGGCGGGCTATGTGCTGCGCGTGCGCGACGAGGGCGGACGCTTCGTGCAGACGGTCAAGACCGTCAACGGGAAGAGTGTCGCGACGCGCACCGAGATCAAATCCATTGTGCGCAAGCAGACCCCCAATATCAAAGCGATCGACGACGATGGCGTTCGTTCCGACATCGCGAAGCTGGCGGGCCGCCGCAAGCTGAAACCGATTTTCGGGACGCAGACGCGTCGCACGACCATGCGGATCGCGCCCGAACCCGGCAGCGAAATCGAGGTGGCCTTCGATAGCGGCACCATCACGTGCGGCGAGGAAAAGCTTCCGATCAACGAGGTGGAGCTGGAACTCTTGCAGGGCGGTCCGGCGGCGCTTGTTGCCTGTGCGCGGACGCTGATGGCGGGGTCGGACCTGGTGCTGTCGCTGCAGTCGAAGTCCGAGCGCGGGTACGTGCAGGTGCGGCAGGCGACGTCTTTGCCGGTCGCTGCTGAACGTGTGCATCTGCCGCCGCACGCGAACGCGGACGAGGCGTTCGGATCCATCATCTCGCATTGCCTACGCCATATGACCGGGAATTGGACGGCGGTGGTGGACGTGCGCGACGCGGAGGGCGTGCATCAAATGCGGGTTGCGCTGCGCCGCCTGCGCAGTGCGCTGTCGTTGTTCGCGGCGCCGTTCCGGCCGGCGTTGGCGCCCTTGGAAGAAGAGATGCGCTGGATCGGCAGCGTCCTTGGCCGCGCGCGCGATCTCGATGTGTTGCTCGATGAGGTGTTCAAGCCTGCGGCGGAAGCGCATGGCGACGACGCGCGGCTTCGCGCGCTTGCCGAGCTTATCCGCGATCGGCAGGAGCGGGCGTGGGGCGACCTGTTGGCGGCGCTGGGCTCGGAGCGATTTCGCAATCTTGTGTTCGAAACGTCGGCGGCGACGTTGCTTCGACCCTGGGCGCAGGCTGCGGTCGGTGGCGGCGAGGCTTTGCTGCCCGCGCCCGTGTTCGCGCGCGAGCGGCTCGAGGCGCGCTACGCGCGCGTGAGCAAAATGGGCAAGCGCATCGGCAAACTCAACGAGACGGAGCGCCATGCGCTTCGGATCAAGCTGAAGAAGCTGCGCTATGCGGTCGACTTTTTTGCTTCGCTTTGGCCGAAGCGGCGGACGGAAGCGTTTCGCGAGCGGCTTGGCGCGCTGCAGGATGTGCTCGGCCAAATGAACGATGCGGCGGTCGCCCGTGCGCTCGTCGCCGATATATTGGCGGCGCAGAGCAACACGGCGGATGCGCAGGCGGTTGCCTATGCCGCGGGTGTTGTCGTGGGCTGGCATGTCGGGCATTTGCGCGAGCGCGCCGAGAAACTTGAGAAGCGCTGGCTGTCGTTTGCGACCGCCGTGCCGCCCTGGAAGAAGTAACTACACATTCAGCAGGAGGTGCTGACGCTCCCAGGGGCTGATCACCTGCTGGTAGGCGTCATGCTCGGAGGCTTTGACGTCGGAGTAGAGATCGACGAACGCCCCGCCTAGGAGTTCGCGCAGGTCTTGCGAATTGCGGAAGCGCAGGATCGCGTCGAGCAAGTGGCGCGGCAGCTGGTAGCGGAGCGATTCGTAAGCGTTGCCTTCCATCGGTTTCGTCGGCATCAGGTTTTGCGTCATGCCGAGATAGCCGCAAGCGAGCGTTGCAGCGATCGCGAGGTAAGGATTTGCGTCGGCGCCCGGGATGCGGTTCTCGACACGGCGGTTCTTCGGTTCCGATTCCGGGACGCGCAAGCCCACCGTGCGGTTCTCGTGGCCCCAATGCGTGTTCACCGGCGCCGAGAGATAGCGCACCAGACGGCGGTAGGAGTTCACATAGGGCGCGATCAGCGGCATCGCGGCCGGCATGTATTTTTGCAAACCCGCGATGTAGGCGAGGAAGAGGCGCGTGTCATTGCCCTTCTTGTTCGAGAACAGGTTTTTGCCCTTGCCGGTGTCCACGATGCTTTGGTGGATGTGCATGGCACTGCCCGGTTCCTGCTCGTAGGGCTTGGCCATGAACGTCGCGTAGATGTCGTGGCGAAGCGCTGCTTGGCGGACCGTGCGTTTGAACAGGAACGCCTGGTCGGCCAGAACCAGTGGGTCACCGTGGTTGAAGTTGATCTCGACCTGGGCGACGCCGTCTTCGTGGATCAGGCTGTCGATGCCGATCTCCTGCGCCTCGCAATAGTCGTAGACGTCTTCGAACAGCGGATCGAATTCGTTGACGGCATCGATCGAGTAGGCTTGGCGGCCGGTTTGCGGGCGGCCTGATTTGCCGGCGGGCGGCAGCAGCGGATAGTCGGGATCGATGTTCTTTTGCGACAGGAAGAACTCAAGTTCGGGCGCGACGATCGGGCGCCAGCCTTTGGCCTCGTACTTCGCGAGAATGTTTTTCAGGATCTGACGTGGGGCGACAGGGTTCGGCTTACCGTCGCGGCGAACGCAGTCGCAGACGACTTGCGCCGTCGGTTCCTTGTACCAGGGGACGACGCAGATCGTGTCCGCGTCGGGCACGAGAATCATGTCCGGCGCTTGGTATGTCAAATTTTCGGTGTCGGCGTCGGCCCCTGTCACCATCTGACCGAAAATGCTCTCCGGCAGGCGCAGTGTGTCGTTGTCGAGGCCCGACAAAAACTTGCTGGTCGGGAAAATCTTGCCGCGGGCGATGCCGGCCATGTCGGGCACGAGCAGCTCGATCTCGGTGATCCGGCGTTCTTTCATCCATTCGCGAAGTACGATCTTGCTCATCGCATGGCCTCCCCGAACGCTGCGAAGAGGGCTTTCGAGAAATCGTTCTCCCAGAAGCGCCACTCGGGGTGCCACTGGACGCCGAGCGCGAGGCTGCGAGCGTCTCTCACGCGCACGCCTTCGACTTGACCGTCGGGCGCGGTCGCCTCGACGACAAGGCCGTCGCCCAAGCGGTCGATGCCTTGGCTGTGCAGCGAGTTGACCTTGATCGTGCGCGTGCCCGCGATCCGCTCAAGCGTGCCGCCCGGCGTTAGGTTTACGTCGTGCGTTGGTGCGTACTGGATGTCGAGAGCCGCGGTTTTGTCTTCGCGGTGATCGATGCGGCCGGGGACTTCTTCGACGTGCTGATGCAGCGTGCCGCCATACGCGACGTTCAATTCCTGAAAGCCGCGGCACACGGCGAGCAGCGGTGTCTTGTGCTCGACGATGGCGCGGATCAAAGGCAGCGTGGTCGCGTCGCGGCGTTCGTCTTGCAGAACGCCTTCGCGTGGGCCCGGGCCGCCGTAAAGTTTCGGCGCGACGTTCGACGGCGAGCCTGTGAGTAGAACGCCGTCGACCGTGGCGAGGATCTCTTCGAGGTCGAGCGGCTTATCGAGAACCGGGATCAGCAGCGGGATCGCGTTCGCGCCGTCACGGACGGCGACAATGTACTTCTCGCCGACCGCATGGAACGGGTGCGGTCCGATCATGCGGTGGTCGCATGGGATTCCAACAATGGGCTTTTTACGGGCGGGCATATGCCCATTGGCCTAGCCCGGCCCGCGAAAGGCCACAAGGTGAACGCGGAAATAAGCCTTATTCGGTGCGGCGGCCGAATTTATCGACATCGCGCAAAATGAAGAGCTCCGGTGCCAATTGCACCTCGGTCTTCGTGTTTTTCAACGCGATCATGGTTTGCAACCCTTGCGCGTCGGTGATGATCCACTGACGCAACTCGGTCGCTGGGTACGCAAAGATTAGGGTTACCGCGCCTTTGATCGGTCCCGATTTCTCGGTCGCCGTGATGCGCAGCGTTCCGGCCTGACGTTCGACCGATGTGATGCGGTTGTCGCGCGAGAGATCCACGTTTTCACGAAGGATCAGGTTCAACGGATTGTCGAGCAACGGATAGCGATCAACGGTCCGCAGCTTTTGGTTCGCGACCGCGATGGTGGTGCCGTCAGAGACGATCAGATACGGGCTCGGCGGGGCATACTCGAAGCGGAGCCGTCCGGGCTTGCGTGCGTAGATCGTGCCTTGGTCGAGTTCGCCGTTCGGGCCGACCTGCACGAAGCTCGCCTGCATAGATGTGATCGCGTTCAGGTAAGCGGAGACCTTATTCAAATCGGTGACATCTTGCGGCTTTAGGGGGGCGCCCACAGCCGCAGCGCTGGTCACAAGAAAGGCCGCAAAAGCGGCCAGGAAGCCGAGGGTTTTAAGCATGGTCGAAGCCTGTAGGGGGCGAGTGTGGCGAAATCAAGAAATGGCGGCTGGCGGGCGGCCTTCGATCCGGTCCAGAATAGCATGATTGGGACGGTCGGCCATTAAATCCTGGATAGGCCGGTTCAGACGTTGGGGGACGTCATGGACGACATCACG
>JANNEL010000354.1:0-2318 GCA_031378595.1 Alphaproteobacteria bacterium | reverse complement strand
CCTACGAAGGCGCGAACGGCGTGCAGGCGTTGGACCTGGTCGGGCGCAAGCTTGGCCGCAACGGCGGGCGCGCGCCGTTCGCCTTGTTCAAGCGCATCAACGATTTCATCGCGGCCGAAACCGGTGACGCGATGAAGCCGTTTGTGGAGCCACTTAAGACGGGCCTCGCCCGCACGCAGGACGCGACGATGTGGCTGGCGCAGAACGGGCTCAAGAACCCGGACAATGCGGGTGCGGCCAGCGTCGACTATCTGCGCATGTTCGGGCTCACCGTGATCGGCTGGCTGTGGGCGCGTCAGGCGAAGGCCGCCATGGCCAAACTTGCGGCGAAGCCCGCGAACGCTCAGTTCTACGAGACGAAGCTGGCGTCGGCGCGCTTTTGGATGGAGCGCTTGATGCCCGATACCGCCTCGTTATCCGAGCGGATTAAAGCCGGCGCGGACGGGCTTATGGCGCTGGACGCCGCGAACTTCTAGAAAAAAGCGAAAAACGAATCCGTTTGATGCGTTTGCGCGGCGGATTTCTGCGGGTTTATCCGTTAGGAATCCGTTTGCCGTGCGTTTGGCGGCACTGTTTCGCATGCACGAAGTCTGCGCTCACGCATGCACGATCCGCCGCACGGCTTGAGCCCGCACGCGGCACTCTTCAGATGCAAGTTTCAAGTCGCAGCCGCTCGCGCCTAAAGGCCGAGGGAAAGCGGTGCCGCCGTCGCGGAGGCATCACTGGAAATGACACGAACTTAAGTAGAACATTTGTGCGCAAAAGTCAAGGAGGCTTGCAATCCCCAAGGACTTCCATTCGTCTGCGCGGTGCGGCATTGTGCGCGCCTCACGCGAAGGAGAGCCTACGATGCCACGCGTCGCCCATTTCGAGATCCACGCGTCCGAACCAGCGAAGCTTGCCGCCTATTACCGCGAGCTGTTCGGCTGGAAGATGCAGCACCTTGCCCACATCGACTATTGGCTGATCGACACGAGCGAAGGGTCGGAGCCCGGCATCAATGGCGGCCTGTTGCAGCGGCGCGGGCCGAAGCCGGCCGAGGGCCAGGCGGTGAACGCATTCATGTGTACGGTCAACGTTTCGTCGGTGGACACGTATCGCGCCAAGGCGATCTCGCTCGGCGGGACGGAGGCGTTGCCGAAGATGGCGATCCCGGGCGTCGGCTATGTGGCTTACTGCAAGGATCCCGATGGCAACATATTCGGGCTGCACCAGGCGGACACGAACGCGAAGTAGTTTGCGCGGTTTGCCGCGATCGGAGTTTTTTCAATGGCGCTTTTCGTCGTTACTTATACGCATCCGAACGAAGCCGGGTGGACTGCGGAATTGTTGCCCCACCTGCACTATCTGCAAGACCAACTCAAATCGGGCGTGTTGCTGGCATCGGGACCGTTCATGGACGGCGGCGTGAAGTCGGCGATGCTCATCATGTCAGGCGCGAACCGCGAGGCGGTGTTGGCCGAGATCGCAAAAGACCCGTTCGCGATCGAAGGGCTGATCGAGGATATGACGGTGCGAGAGTGGGATCCGATCTTCGGCGCGTTGGTCGGGCACTCAAGTCGTGGAGGTGGCTCGAATGGCTGACCAGGCATTCGTGGCGCAGAGCGATCCGCGCTATGTCGTGAAGGCGATGTTGGCAGCCGGTTTGGGCATTGCGCTCTTTTGCGGCGGGTTCTTGATCGCGGGCGCTCTGCCGATCAAAGACTGGAACATCATGAGCAATTTCTTGGCCACGCCGCTCTTTGCGATACCGCTGGTCGTGGGGCTGTACCGCTTGGGGCGGATCGGCTGGGTTGGTGCTTTGGTCGTCGCCGGTGGAATGACGGTCGCGCATTTTGATGCGACGGCGGCAACGATCGCAAACTATGACATGGGACCGCTTGAGGTTTGCTTCTTTGGCGATGTCGCGAAGTGCAAGGCAGACTACGCGCGGGAAAAAGCGGTGCATGATCCGATCGGGAAGGTGAGCGCGCGCAACGCCGGCGCCCAGGGCGGCGCGCTCGGCGCAGCGTTCACGTTCGCCTTCATCGCAACGCTGGCGCCGGGTCTGCGCGACCGGCGGCACCTCGCGCTTTACGCGGTTGCCACGCTGGCACTTGCGGCGCTCGGCTGGGTGGGTTTCAGCGGCACGTTGCCCGAGGATTCCGAGCACGCGAGCTTGGAATGGGTGTGGAAGCTTTATCTGCCCTGGCAATTGGCGCTTTCGCTCGCGATCGTGATGGCGTTCAAGGACCACAAGGCGGAACGGTTTATGCGCGCACCTTCTTAGGCCGCATCCCAATCACTTGCGCTGGGAGTTCAGCGGTTTGCTCGCCCCC
>JANNEL010000134.1:0-5658 GCA_031378595.1 Alphaproteobacteria bacterium | reverse complement strand
CGCACCGTCGGCGCGCGCGGCAGTTGGGCGCACGCGGCGTTCGTGGGGCTGGTGGTCTTGAACCTCGTCGCTGCGTTCCAAGCCCTCGGCACGCTGATGGCGGTCGGCCTCATGATGCTGCCGGCACTCGCCGCGAGGTTTTGGTCGGAGGACGTCTCGCACATCGCAATCGTTGCGACCGGCCTTGCCGTGCTGTCGAGCTTCGTGGGTCTTTTGATCTCCTATCACTTCGAAATAGCCTCGGGCCCCGCAATCGTGCTCACGGCCGCTGCGCTTTATTTCGCGTCGATCGTCGCAGGATCTCGCTCCGGCCTCCTCGCCCGATGGCTACGCCGCCCGCACTTCCACGAGCCGCACGAGGCCAAGCGATGAACCTGCGGGCAGGCATGTGCGTCGTTGCGCTCTTCTGCGCTGCATTCCCCGCCGCGGCCGCGGAGAAAATGAAAGTCGTCGCGACATTCTCGATCCTCGGCGACATCGTCGGTCGCATAGGCGGCGACGCCGTCGACGTGAAAACGCTCGTCGGCCACGACGGCGACGCGCACGTCTACCAGGCAACATCAGCCGACGCGCGCGCGGTTGCTCAGGCTCGCATCGTGATCGCAAACGGCCTCGCATTCGACGACTGGGCATTTAGGCTTCTGAAAGCGTCCGGATCGAAAGCCAGTGTCGTCGTCGCGTCCGTTGGCGTAACGCCGCTTGTCGGTGGGCACCAGAACGCCGATCCGCACGCTTGGCAGAGCGTGAGCAACGTGGCCGCCTATGTTGGCAACATCGAAGGCGCGCTCGCCACCGCCGATCCGGCCCACGCAGCAACCTACAAAGCGAACGCCGACGCCTACCGCGCCGAACTGCAAACCCTCGACGCCGAAATGCGCACGTCGCTCGCCACAATCCCGCCAGCGCAACGCAACGCGGTTACCACGCACGGCTCGTTCGCCTATTTCGCCGCCGCCTATGGCGTCGCATTCACCTCGCCGCTCGGTACCTCAACGGACGAACAGGCCTCCGCTAAGTCTCTCGCGGCGTTGATCACCGCGATCCGCCGCAGCGGCATCAAAGCCTTGTTCCTCGAAAACGCGGCCGACCCGCGCCTGATGCGTCAAGTCGCCCACGAAACGGGCGTCGCGCTGGGTGGCACGCTTTACGCCGACGCCCTCTCGACAAAGGACGGTCCCGCCCCAACTTACGTGGGCCTGATGCGCCACAACCTAAAGCTCTTGACGGGAGCGATGGCGCACGGTTTTTGAGCGCCTCTCATCGGAGCCTTTGATGTCTCAAGTCCCCGTCACCGTGTTGACCGGCTATCTCGGCGCGGGCAAGACCACACTGTTGAACCGCATTCTCACCGAACAGCATGGCAAGAAATACGCCGTCATCGTCAACGAGTTCGGCGAAATCGGCATCGACAACGACCTGATCGTCGACACCGACGAAGAGGTGTTCGAGATGAACAACGGCTGCATCTGTTGCACCGTGCGCGGCGATTTGATCCGTATTCTGGGCGGCCTGATGAAGCGCAAAGACAAGTTCGACGCGATCTTGGTCGAAACCACCGGCCTCGCCGATCCGTCCCCGGTCGTGCAGACGTTCTTCGTCGACGACGACGTGAAAGAGCGCACGAAGCTCGATTCGATCACGACCGTGGTCGACGCCAAGCACGTTCTTGACCGCCTGAAAGATACGAAGGAAGCCGCCGAACAAATCGCCTTCGCCGATCAGATCATCCTGAACAAAACCGATTTGGTGACGGAAGATGAGCTGAAGCGGGTAGAGCGCCGCATCCGCGAGCTGAATCCGCTCGCCCCCATCCACCGCACCGAACGCTGCGCCATCGCGCTCGATAAGGTTATGGGGCAGGGCGCGTTCGATCTGCAACGCTTGCTCGATCTCGAGCCCGAATTGCTCAACCCCGAGCGCGACGATCACGAACACTCAAGCGACATCGCCAGCGTCTCGCTCACCGCAAAAACACCGCTGGACGGCGACAAAGTCACGAACTGGCTGCGCACGCTGCTGGCCGACCGCGGCCAAGACATTCTGCGCGCGAAAGGCATTCTCGACATCAAGGACAAGGAAGAGCGCCTCGTCTTCCAAGCCGTCCACATGGTGATGGATGGCGATTTCGGAAAGCAATGGAAAGACGGCGAGAAACGCTTCAGCCGCATCGTCTTCATCGGCCGCAACCTCGACGAAGCCGAACTCGAACGCGCCTTTAAGGCCTGCATCGCCTAATGCCGACCCCCAAGATCACCGCCGGCCGTCAATGGCGCTTCGACGCGCCGATCGTTGCGTGCGTCTTCGATGCTGAGGGGCAGGGCGCCTTCGCGCTCGGCGATGGCACGCTGCGCACCTTCACGCCGGACGCCGCTGAAACGCAAACGATCGAAGCGCATCAAAGCGCGACGCTCGCACTGACCGCGCATCCCGAGGGCGGGTTTCTTTCGGGCGGCGACGACGGCCGCCTGGTCCACAGCGTGCCGGGCGAAACGCCGCGCGAACTCCTCAAGATCAAAAGCCGCTGGATCGAAAACGTCGCAGCCGCGTCTGAAACGGGGCTCATCGCCTGCACGGCCGGCAAGGATGTGCACCTGCTGCACGACGGCCAGGTTTCGGTCTTCACGCACGCCTCAACCGCGGCCGGCGTGGCGTTTGACCCGAAGGGCCGCCGCCTTGCCGTCGCGCACTACAACGGCGCCTCGCTCTGGTGGGCGAAGTCTGCGGACCAGCAGGCGAAATTGCTCGAATGGAAAGGCTCTCACATCGCGGTCACGTGGAGCCCGGACGGCCGCTTCCTGTTGACTTCGATGCAGGAAAGCGCGCTGCACGGCTGGCGCATCGAAGACGCGGCGGACATGCGCATGTCCGGCTACCCGTCGAAGATCAAATCGATGGCCTGGGATCGTAGAGGCCGCACGCTGTTCACTGCGGGCGCCGATCGCGTCGTTGGTTGGCCGTTCACGGGTAGAGGCGGTCCGATGGGCCGCGACCCGATGCAAATCGGCCCCGAACGCGAAGCCATGATCCAAGCCGTCGCGGCGCACCCGGAAGCGGACATCGTCGCCGCCGGCACAAGTGACGGCGCCGTTTGGTTCGAAGAAATCGGCGATCCCGGAACGAACTTCGTGATGTTGAATGCCGCGAAGATCACGGCCCTGGCGTTCTCGCCGGAAGGCACCCACCTCGCAATCGGCGATGAGGAAGGCAACGGGGCCGTCGTGCCGCTGACCTAATCCTTCTGCTCGCCGAAGAACTCTTTGACCTTGGCAAAGAAGTTTGTGGTCTTCGGCGAATTCTGCGCGCTGCCAGCTTTCTCGAAGTCGCGCAACAACTCTTGCTGTTTCTTGGTCAGGTTCACCGGCGTTTCGACCAGCACCTCGACGATCAGATCGCCGTGCGGGCCTTGGCCCCGCAAGCCCGGCATACCTTTGCCGCGCACGCGGAACTCTTTGCCCGACTGCGTGCCCTCTGGAATGGCGACGCGCACGCGCCCGCCGCCCAGCGTCGGCACCTCGACGTTGCCGCCAAGTGCCACCGTGGAAAAGCTCACCGGTACGCTGCAATGCAAATCGGCATTATCGCGCTTGAAGAGCGGATGCGTCGCGATCGAAAGGAAAATGTAGAGGTCGCCCTTGGGCCCGCCACGTAAGCCCGCTTCGCCCTCGCCGGCGAGCCGGATGCGCGTCCCGTCTTCGACACCCTGCGGAATGTTGACGTTGAGCGTGCGCTCGCGCTGCACGCGCCCGCTGCCGGAGCAAGAACGGCACGGGTTCTTGACCACGCGCCCAAGCCCCTGACAGGTCGGGCACGTCCGCTCGATCGTGAAGAAGCCTTGCTGCGCGCGCACCTTGCCGACGCCCGAACACGTCGGACACGCTTGCGGCTTGGACCCCGCCTCGGCGCCGGAACCGCTGCACGCCTCGCAGGCGACAGAACCCGGTATGCGGATCGTCGCGGTCTTGCCCGCATACGCATCGTCGAGCGAGATTTCCATGTTGTAGCGCAGGTCCGACCCGCGCGACGCGCGTTGCGCCCCGCCGCCGCGGCGCGTTCCCATGAACTCGCCGAACAGATCGTCGAACACGTCGGTAAACGAGGTCGAGAAGTCGAATCCGGCGCCGGGTCCGCCGCCGCGCGCGCCGCCGGGACCTTCGAACGCTTGATGCCCATATTGATCGTAAGCCGCGCGCTTTTGATCGTCTTTGAGAATGTCGTAGGCTTCGTTCAGCTCTTTGAACTTCTGATCGGCACCCTTGTCGTCGGGATTGCGGTCGGGATGAAGTTCCTTCGCCTTCTTGCGATAGGCGGCCTTCAGTTCGTCGGCGGTGGCCCGCCGTTGAACGCCCAGAACCTCATAGAAGTCACGCTTGGACATTCGTCCCGCCCGGCACTCTCAAAGAAGGCTGCTCGATTGGCAAAGGGGCGCGCGGGTTAGCGCGCGCCGCCCTTCTTTTTCTTCTCTTCATCCACCTCTTCGTAGTCGGCATCGACCACGTTGCCGTCGCCGCTGCCGGCCGAAGCGCCGCCGCCAGCATCACCCGTGGCACCACCGGGGGCGCCGCCTTCGGGGCTCATACCCTTGTACATCGCCTCGCCGAGCTTCAGCGAAGCTTGGTGAAGCGCGTCGGTCTTCGAGCGGATCAACTCGGCATCTTCGCCCTTGACGGCATCTTTGACTGCTGTCGCTGCGTCTTCGATCGCCGAGCGCTCGGTCTGGCCAACCTTGTCGCCGTGCTCCTTCAGAGCCTTCTCGATCTGATGGACGGCTGCATCGGCGTGGTTGCGGGCTTCCACGAGCTCACGGCGCTTCTTGTCTTCGCCGGCGTGCTCCTGCGCCTCGTTCATCATCTTCTGAATGTCGGCTTCGCTGAGACCGCCAGACGCCTGAATACGGATCGCCTGCTCCTTGTTCGTGGCTTTGTCCTTCGCCGCGACGTTCACGATGCCGTTCGCGTCGATGTCGAACGTGACCTCGACCTGCGGCATGCCGCGCGGCGCCGGGGGAATGCCGACGAGATCGAACTGGCCCAGGAACTTGTTGTCCGCGGCCATCTCGCGCTCGCCCTGGAAGACGCGAATCGTCACCGCCGTCTGCCCATCTTCCGCCGTCGAGAACACTTCGCTCTTCTTCGACGGAATCGTCGTGTTCCGCTGAATCAGCGTCGTCATCACACCGCCAAGCGTCTCGATGCCGAGCGACAGCGGGGTGACGTCAAGCAGCAGGACGTCCTTGCGATCGCCGGAGAGCACGGCACCCTGTACGGCAGCGCCGTAGGCTACCGCTTCGTCCGGGTTGACGTCCTTGCGCGGCTCCTTGCCGAAAATCTCCTTGACCTTGTCCTGCACCTTTGGCATGCGCGTCATGCCGCCGACCAGGATCACGTCGGAGATGTCGGAGGCCTTGACGCCCGAATCCTTGATGGCCGTCAGGCAGGGCCCGGCAGTTTTTTCGATCAGGTCATCCACCAGGCTTTCCAGCTTGGCACGCGTGAGTTTGATCGACAGGTGCTTGGGACCGGAGGCATCGGCCGTGATGTAGGGCAGGCTGATGTCGGTCTGCTGGCTCGACGACAGTTCGATCTTGGCTTTCTCGGCCGCGTCTTTCAGGCGTTGCAAGGCCAGCATGACCTTCTTCAGGTCCACGCCCTGTTCCTTCTT
>JANNEL010000313.1:0-2441 GCA_031378595.1 Alphaproteobacteria bacterium | reverse complement strand
CAACGCACATGGTCCTTGCGCGCACCGGTTAGTGAACACGCACGTCGCAACTTTTACGCCACCGTTCGCTTAAGCACGTTCGCGTTGCGCGCATGAGTTGTCGCCGCGCGTATACCAACAATAACTCGCGTAGTTCCCATCCGCGGTGGTTGTGACAGTCTTTGCCTCGCGATGGGGCGTCTTGGGAACGCTCTGGGAAGGATCGTCCGGCTCTCTGAAGGTGGTGGGATACACCTTCAGGGACGCCGACTTGGGGTTGGGGAACTCACATGAAAAGGGAAGCTGCTCTTCTGGGGGCTGCAGCGCTCATTGCACTCGCTGTTCCGGCTGACGCCGCGCGGCTGACGGGCTGGTACGGCGTGTTCGAGGGCGGTGGCAATTACGTCCACGACTTCGATATCGGCGAGTACGTACCGCCCGGGGCGCCCGCAACATCGACACTGACGACAGAAGTTGGTTGGGCCGGCCTTGCATCGGTGGGCTACGCCTACAACAACGGCTGGCGCATGGAAGTCGAAGGCGGCTACCGCAACAACGCGTTCGAAAGCTTCGCGGTTGGTGGAGTGGAGACGCCGATGACCGGCGACCTCAGCCAATACACGCTGATGGCCAATTTCATGTACGACTTCCCGTCGTCGGGTCCGGTGACGTTTTCGCTGGGTGCCGGCGTCGGCGCCGATTGGGGCCGCATCGACACGCCAAGCCTCGCGAACCCGATTACGAGCGGCAACGTCTCGATCGCATTCCAAGGTATTGCAGGTTTGTCGTTCCGGATGGCAAGCTGGCTCGACCTAGTTTTGAACTACCGCTTCCTTTACGTGCCGGGTTTGGAGTTCGAAGAGAACTTGGTCGCGCCGAACGTCTATCACGTCGATACCGACACTCTGGCGCAGCACACGGTGACGCTGGGTCTGCGTTTCGGTTCTCACCAAGAGGCGGCACCGCAGTTCGTGGCGTCCGCACCGCCGCCAGCGCCTCCGCCGGCAGCGCGCCAATACGTGATCTATTTCGGCTTCAACAAGTGCAACATCACGGCCGACGCCGACACCGTGCTGTCTGATGCCGCTGCCTCCGCAAAGCAATTGGGTTCGGTCTCGGTCAAGATCGTGGGCCATACCGACACCGTTGGCTCGCAAGCCACAAACCAACGCCTGTCGGAGTGCCGCGCGGGTGCAGCAAAATCGAACCTCGTCAGCAAGGGAATTCAAGCAGGCGCTATCTCGGCCGCTGGCGCCGGCGAAACGCAACTCGTCGTCCGCACCGGCGACGGTGTGAAAGAGCCGCAAAACCGCCGGGCGACCGTCGACCTGGACTAAGGGAACATTCTGCGGGCGCGAGGGCGGAGCGAATGTTCCGCCCTTTTTTCGCGTTTCAGGGGTAGTGCGGGCCGCCGCCGATCCATGCGATAACCGTTCCGGGGATTTCTTGGCTTGGGGCTTGCCGCCGGATGCTGTCGCGTCTTGCCGTCGTTTTGCTGTTCTTGACCGGCGCTGCGGTCGCGCTCGCCTATTTCACCGGCATCGGCTTCACGATCCCGATTGAGAAGGCCGTGAAGGCCGACCTCGCGGCCACATCCTCGCCCAGCCTCATCAACAAGAAGATCCTGGACGCGCTCGAGCGCGACGATATCGCCGACGCCGATCTTTATTTCGAGATCGGGAAGTTCATGAACTACAGCCTGCCGCCGGAGACGCAGACGAAACTCGATGAGGCGCACACCCTCTCGGCAACCGTCGTACGCAACACGTGGGAATTCGGTGAAGGCTTCGCGACCGGTGAAGGCGACACGAACGCCGGCATCGCAGGCGCGGTCTCCTCGGACCTGACCGTCGTTGGCGACGTGCGCGATATCGCGGCCGAAGGCGGCAAGATGTTGGCCGGGGCCGAGTACAACGAACTGGTGCTGGGCCTCTCCGTCGTCGGCCTGGGCGTCACTGCGGCGACGATTGCAACCGGCGGCGGTGGCATCGTCGTCAAAGCCGGCGTCTCGCTGTTCAAGGCGGCGAAGCGAACCGGCAAAATGACGAAAGAATTCGCCGAAGCCCTCACCCGGCTCACCAGCGACGCTGTGAACATGCCGCTGCTGCGCCAGACTTTGCGCTCGACCGACCTCACCGACCTGGCCAAGACGCAGCGCGTTTTCTCCGACTATGGCCGCAACGTGCGCGCGGCAAAGCTGCTCCCCGTCTTGAGCCGGATGAGCGAGATCAACAATGCTATCGGCCCCGCCGAAACCATCCGTCTGCTGAAGTTCGTCAAGACCGGCGAGCATCTCGACGACGTGGGCGACATGACGAAGCGTTTCGGCATCAAATCCCGGGGCATCATGGAACTGACCGGCAAGACCGCGCTGCGCTCGTTCAAGACCGGGTTCAAGCTCATCGATTGGGTGTGGGAATCGCTCTGGGGCTTTGTCACATGGATCGCGGGCCTGCTCGCAC
>JANNEL010000502.1:0-2106 GCA_031378595.1 Alphaproteobacteria bacterium | reverse complement strand
CGTCTTCCGGGGGCGAAGTTGGTTCTGCGTAGTTCGCGGATGGAGCGCGGGGTGAGTTCGCCTTCGACGAGTTCGTAGCCCATGAGCGCGAAGGTGCGGCCGCGCAGGAAGATGGGCCGTGCGTTGCCGTACCAGTCGACGCACGAGGCGTGGCAGTTGTCGTTCGAACTCCTGAGTTCGCCGGAGCCGAGTTCGCCGAGCGGCATGAAGCGGCGGTTCGACCGGCGCAGGAACGTGATCGCGGCAGAGCCTTCGACGAGTTGGTGGAAGCCCGGGCGGCCGGCGCGCGTGACGGGCAGACCTAAGACGCCGGGCATGCCGTCTCCGTCGTCGGCGGCTTCAGGCTTAAAGAAGAACGCTTGGCTGCGCGTTTCGCCTTGGGTCGCGCCTTCCATCGTGTAGCGGTCACCCAGTTGCGGGCGCCAGCCTTGCGTCAGTTCGATCGCTTGGAAGTTCAAGTTGCGCTGGTCGGCGCCGATGACGACCGCGTCGTCGCCCATCGCTTCGATACGGTCGACGCCGTGGCTCAGCGGAATTTGCGTGACCGTGCGGCCGCGCAGACTTGCGACGACGACGCCACCGTTCCCACCACTCGGTGCGCCCCAGCTGTTGCCGGTGCCATAGAGGAGGTAGCCGCCGACGAAGCGGTTCTGGAACGCGTAGGCGTTCCCCGTGGGGTGCGGAAGTTCGCGATAGCCACCGCGGTCGAGCACGTCGGTGCCGTCGCCGAACTGGCTCAACCCCACGCGCAACAGCGCGATGTCGCCACTCGAGAATTCCGGGTTCCACATCGCGTCACCGCCGCCATCGCTGCGCACGAGCACGTTCAAGACACCTTCTTCCCAATCTTCGCGGAACGAGAATTGGTCGACCGGCGCGCCATGTACGACGACCGCGGACGGCGCGCTGCCGTCGAGGGGCAGGCGGTAGAGCATCGATTGGTTGCGCTCGCGTTCAGGGCGCCACCAGCCGTAGTCGGTGACCCAGACATAGACCGCGTGCGCGGAGACATAGAACGTACGGCCGGCGGGGCCCAGCACGCTGGTCGCGCGGCAACGCAGTTCGGGCGCCGCGAGATCACATTCGGTGACGGTGTGAATGGCGTCGATCGAAGCGCGTTCCGGATTTTCCCATTGGCGGGGGATGTAGATGTCGTGCGCGCTGACGATGCGCTGGAAGCCAGCCTGCGGATTGCCGGTCCAACGGCGGACCGCGGGCATCCATTCGGTCGAGACTTCGGCGTTATAGGGGACGTAGAGCGGCGAGTAGACGATGAGGCGCGTGCCGATCAGGCGCGAGGCGTAGTTGCGCGAGGAATAGTAGTCGTTCGATTTCAGGTGATAGGCATCTTCGAAGCGCAAGTGGCCGTCGGCGCTGAGGCGGAAGCGGTTCACCTCCGTGCCGCCGCGGCCGTAGCTGTAGCCGATGACGATGACGCGGTCGCCCGCGATCAGCATTTCGTCGTACCAATCGCTCGACGGATTCACGCCGGGCGGAAACGCGTCGATGTAATCGATGGGGCGCAGTTCGCCGTTGCGCGTCGAGACCGTGAAAAGGCGGCCGCGGCGCAGGATGACGAGCATGTCGCCCTTGACCTTTACGATGCCGCCTTCGTCGACACCCGCTTCTTGCGTGTTCGTGATTTTGTCGTCCGCCTGTTTCGAAGCGACAGCGCCGTCCATTGCGGTGCTCTCGGCGGGCGCGGGTGCGGGAAGGGCGAGCGGGCTACCGTCCTTGGCGCGGCGTTGTTGTTGGCGCTTGGCGCGTTCGGCGAGGTAGCGGCGAAATGCTTCCTCGGACTTGAACGGCAGCATCTTGGCGTGCGGGCTGTTGCGCCAACTGGTCCAGGTGCTTTCGGCGGCGGCGTTCCACGCGAAGGCGCAGGTGAGTGCAAGTGCGATCGCGAGGTAGCGTCCAATGGCGAACATGTGGGCTCTCTCCTTCCCAAGATTGCGGACCTCCACGCTCGACGGGGATTTCGCCGAATTTGTGTCGGGTTCTGGGCGAAGGCGCGTTCGCCGCATGCGGCAAAACTGTCCGCGTGATGGGCGTCATGGTTTCGGCGCGGTCACCAATCAAAGTCGTCATGGCCGGCCTGACCCGGCC
>JANNEL010000499.1:0-5845 GCA_031378595.1 Alphaproteobacteria bacterium | reverse complement strand
GACCGATTGGATGCCGCCGGGCGTGCCGAAGACCGGCATCGTTTTCATGGGCTATGGAGCGAGCGACGTGCGGCCGATGTATCTGGAACTGCGTGTGGGTAGCGCGTTCGGCGGGATCGTCAAGCACGAGATGGTGGCGAGCGCCGCGCCGAACCAACGGGAACCCGCGATCATCCGCTCGTTTGCGCAAGCCGATTTGATCGACGCCCTCCTGCGTGGCGCACAGCCCGGCTACAAATACATGATCTTCCAGTTGATGCGCCAAGGCATCACGTCGTTGTTGAGCGCCGTCGGCGGTGAGATCGCGAAGAAGGATACGGGGCTCGCGAAGTCCGTGTTGCAGACGTTCGATCAGGCGCCCCTGGCGATTGCGCGGGCGATCTTGATGGCGGGCGACGACATTGCGCGGCATGCGATGGAGATGCGGGTCGCGGAAGTCGTGAACTCTGCGTCGCCGGAGATGCTTGCGCAGTACGCGTCGAAACTCGTTCGTTTGTCGGTCATCGAACATGAATTGACCGGCAGTCAGACCGTGGCCGAACCCATTCTCGCGCTCCATATCAAGAAGGGGCGGGCGGAATGGGTGCGCGCGAAGATCAGTTAGGTGGTGTCCCAGTGAAGAAAAACGAACGCGATAAACGCAAGCCAGTGACGAAGGTCGTGCACGAAATCCTGGAGCAAGCGCGGCTTGCGCGGGGCGATGGGCCGGCGTCGAGCATCTACCGGCGCGAGACGCAGATGTCGGTTGCGATGTCGCAAGCCGGCGTCACGCTTGCCAAAATGAACCGCGCGGCGGCGGGGCGGAAGACCTCGGTCATGCAGCATCTGCTGGGGGCGGCGTCGTCGGCCCCGAAGCCGAAGGCGCGGTCGTGGTTCTTCGCCTCAACGGGGACGGCGATGCCGGATGCGAAGCGGATCGAGCAGTTGCTCAAGACGACGGTGAAGGACGGCCGGCCGTTGGTGCTCGATCAGGTTTCGCAGGTAGCGCCGGGTGCGGTGAACGACGACATGATTTGCCACCTGCCGGAGGGTTCGACCGATCCGGTGTGCGAACCGCGCTAACGAAGCTTTGCGGGGCCGTGCGCTTTGAGGCCGCCGGCGACGAGCTTCGTCCAAACTTCTTCCGCATCGTCGGCGTAGCTGAAGAGGTTTAGATCGTCGCGCTCGATCACTTCAGCTTCGACGAGTGCTTCGAAGTTGATCACGCGCGTCCAGTAATCGCGGTCGAAGAGAACCACCGGAAGGGCATCGATCTTCCCGGTCTGGCGTAGCGTCAGCAACTCGAACAGTTCGTCCAGCGTACCGAACCCGCCGGGGAAGACCACAAGGCCATTGGCGCGCATCGCCAGGTGCATCTTGCGCATGGCGAAGTAGTGAAACTGAAAGGTGAGGTCGGGCGTCGAATAGCGGTTGGGTTCTTGCTCATGCGGCAGTTGGATGTTGAAACCGATCGACGGCGCATCGGCGTCGGCTGCGCCGCGATTCGCAGCTTCCATTGTGCCCGGACCACCACCGGTTGCGATGACGTTGTTCCGCTCTTTGTCGTCCGGGTTGCAGGCGCCGCCGCGAAGCGAGGCGATGCGGCCGAACTCGCGGGCGGCTTTGTACCAACGATGTGAGGGCTTCGTGCGGGCAGAGCCGAACACGACGATCGTCGAGCGGATGTTGGCCAGGCGCAGCAGTTCCTCCGCCTTGGCGTATTCCAGCAGGAAACGCACGCCGCGCATCGAATCGCCGAGCAAAAATTGAGCGTCGAGGGCGGGGAGTTCGTAGCTCGGCCGCGAACTTACCGACGTTCGTGGCGGGTTGGGTGACTTGCGCCGCATGGGCAGAGAGGCTCTCGCGTGTGAAGGGACGGTGAAGCTTACGACAAATTCAGTGTACGTCGATTCATGACTTTCGGTTGTACACGCGCGAGGTTCTGGCCTTTGCGGGGACAGTGCTTATACTCCACCCCATGGACTTGGCTGGTGTGATTATCGTGCTTGCCGCTCTCGCTGGAGGCGCGGCAATTCCTTTCGCGATTGGGTGGGCGTTGGAGCGCTGGTGGCGGCGGTTGCCGTTCCGGCCGTATTGGTTTGCCCTGGCCGGCGGGCTTTTGGGCTTGGTCCTTGGTCTCGGCGTCGTCGGCGATTGGTTTACCGGCGCGCTTTGGAACGAGCGGGTGCAGGTGTCGCAAGTGCTGCCCTACATGAAGGAGATCGACAAGCGCGACCGTGCGCTTTACGAGCGGCTTGAGACGTCGATCCTGCGCGACCAGCAGGACGGCAAGAGTGCCGAGGATGTGCGTGCGAACGCGAAGGGGCTGCTGCTTTCCTATGTGGCGGACAAGACGGCATTCCTGCCCGACGAGTTGACCTATGAGGTCTATGCCGTCATGCGCGATGTGCTGGCCTATTTGGGCGAGCACAAAGAGTTCGAGCCGTGCGCTGGTTATGCGCTGGGCCGCTCGAAAGAAGACATCGACACGCGGCTGAGCCCGGAGCTTGTCGAACGCAACACGGCAACGACGCTTAGGGTGTTGTCGGCGAGCCGCGATGAAACCGTCGAGCGCATGAACGCGGAGCAATTCACGCAGCTGACGGCGCAGGCCTTTGCCGAGGCCTCTCAGGCGACGGGCATTCCGCCCGAAGATGTTGAGACGCTCTTGAGCGGAAGCGGCGATCCGGCAAAGACGTGCCGCATCATGAAGGCGTTTTTCGATGCCGTGCTCACGCAACCGGTCGACGTTGCGGCGAAGGCGCTTCGCACGCTGTCGCAGGGCGAGCGCAGCGGGTTTCGCTAGAGCCTCTCAAGAGTTCGTGGGACGTGCGCCGCGCAGACCCATGACGTTTCTCAGCAGGGCGTCCGAAACCTCGGTCGGCAGAAACTCCGCGAGCGCGATCAATGCGCGGGCGCGGAACAGCGGTACGACATAACGTGCGCGGGGCTTTTCGGCCTCGACGGCACGCACGATCGCGCGGGCCACGACTTCGGGCTTTGCCGCGTTCGCGTTCATGTCCTTTTGGAACGCCAGGAGCTTGTTGATTTGATCGGCGTAGGGAGAGCCCTGCGCCGCATGGTCTTCCATTGCCTTGCGGTCGGTTTCGCTGACGCCGGTGTTGATCGCACCGGGTTCGATGATCACGACTTCGATGCCGAAGGGCTTAAGCTCGTTGCGCAGCGAATCCGACAACGCTTCGATGGCATGTTTTGTGGCGTTGTAGGGACCGAAGAACGGCAGCGCCAGGCGGCCGACGACGCTGGAGATGTTGATGACGCGGCCGGCACGGCGAGCGCGCATCTCGGGTACGAAGGTGCGGATCATGCGCATCGGCCCGAAGACGTTCGTTTCGAACTGCGCCTTCAGGTCTGCGTCGCCGACCTCTTCCAAGGGGCCGGTCAGCGTGTAGGCTGCGTTGTTGATCAATACGTCGATGCCCGCTTGACCGACGATCGAGGCGATCTCGCGCTTGGCAGCGTCCACCGAGTCCTGCGAGGTCACGTCGAGTTCGAGCGCGTCGATACGGCCCTTCGTGGTTTTGCGAACCTGCTCAAGCGCGGGCACCGTGCGTGCGGCCGCAAGGACGTGGTGGCCGCGTTCGGCCAGCCGGACGGCCGTTTCGCGGCCGATCCCCGAAGAGGCGCCAGTGATGAGAACGGTGGACATCATCCGGATTTAGCACTTCCAGGCCGCGCGAACAGCGCAAAAGAAAGGGGCCGCGGAAACCCGCGCCCCTATCTGGTGAAAGTTCTCTGGGGACTACCAGTACAGCTTCATGCCGATGCTGGCGCGGTAGCCGGAGATGTCCTTGCTCAGGCTTTCGTTGTAGCCGCCGTCCAGGTAGAGCGCGAGGTTCTCGTCCAGGTAGGACTGCAGACCCGCGTCGATCGACAGCAGTTCGTCGTTCGTGTCGGAGACGACCGTGAACGGTCCGGCTGTGATAGTGTTCACGCCATCGGAAAGCACGGTCGAGTAAGCGACTTGCGCCCAAGGCCGCACGGAACCGCCCCAGGTCACGCCATCGAAGCGCAGTGCAGCTTTGGCTTCGATCAGGCCGGTGTCTTCGCTGACCGCGACACCGAGGCAGGAGTCACCGCAATTTGTGCCGTCGTAGCTGACCATCCCGATCAGCTTGACCGCGATCGGCTCTAGGCCAAGGCCGACACCGGCTTGCGCCGAACCGATGAAGCCGCCCGACGATCCCGCCGCGGACCCGAACCTGCTCAGATAGGTCCAATCCATGTCGGCGTAGCCGGCTGACAGGTTGAGGAAGAAGGCCGAACTCGTGAACGCGGCATAGGCTTCGACCACACGGGCGTCCCCGTCGATCTGTCCGTTGCCGGAGGGCACCACAAGATCGCTGTTGCTCGAACCGAAGCCGCCCGATACGCCACCGAACCAGCCGGCACCCATGCGCCAGTCCATGCCGCCGGTCGAGCAGCTGAAGTCTTGGTCCTGCTCAACGCCGGTATCGGCACCGAACGTGCTGCTGCCTTGGCGATAGCCGAACCATGCGCGGCCGTAGGTGGCGCCCTTCGGACTGTCGGGGATGCGTTGATCGTCACGGAAGCAACCGCGGATCAACGACTGACCTGCCGACAGCAATGCGGCGTGCGCGTAGATTTCGTCGCGCGCAGCCGACTGCAGGAAGTAGCCGTCGTCACCGCCGACGTTGTAGTTCGAGACGTAATTCAGCAGATACTGAAACGGACCTGCGACCATCGAATTACCTTGGAAGAATTCCTTGCCGGCGTTTGCGCTCGAGCCCGTAATGCGGATGACTTGGATGCCGTTGCCGGTCGTCGCACCGCCAACCGGGTGTTCGTCGAACGACGCGACACTGAACTTCGTCGCGGTCGTGCCGATCACGTTGCCGTTGATGGTGAGGAAGTCCTTGTTCGTTCCCGCGATGCCACCGGTCGCGAAGGAGTCGTCGATGTCGATGAACATGCCGACATACGCGAACGCACCGGTCGCCTTGTAGCTGCCGTTGATCGTGATTTGGCCCATGTCCTGGCCGGGGTTGTCGGATGTCGCAGTGCTTGGCCACGTTGGAATCGACGAGTTGCCGGGCTGTAGGCCGCCGTTCGTTTCAAGGTTGCCGTTGATGATGGCGTTGCCGGTGAGCCGGCTCAGGACGGACGTGGTGGTGATCGTGACCGGCGCGTTGATCGTGTAGCTTGAGGCACCGACTTTCGACGTCAATGCGCCGCCCGTGATGTTGACGGCAGTCGCAGTGCTGATCGCGTTGATGTCGTCGATTTCGAGCGTGCCGCCGTTTACGCCGACTGCGCCCGTAATCGTGTTGGCGCTCGTGAGCTTCAACAAGCCGCCGGCGGCCGACAACGGTCCGCTAAATGTGTTGATGCCCGAGAGCGTCAGTGTGCCGAGGCCGGTTTTGGTGAAGCCGCCGGCGCCGGAGATGACGCCGGAGAAGGTTGTGTCTGCGCTATTGCCGCCGGCCGTCAAGACCTCCGTCGCAGAGACGACGACCCGCCCCGTTCCGGCCAAGCTTCCGACGACTTCGCTTTCGATGACATTGAATGTGCCAATGCCGTTGACGGTCATCGCTGCGAGGTCACCGATCGCGTTTCCACCTGTGCCCGAAACGTTCAGCGTGGAACCCGATTCGACGGTCCATCCCGTGATTCCCGCCGGTGCCGTGTCGCCTGTCGTGCTGGTGATCGTGAGGGTCGTGCTGTTGATGATTTCGGCGAGCTCGAAGTTCACGAAATTCAGAGCCGCAGTACCTGTCCCGGTGCCGAACTGCTTGCCGGTCACCGTCAGTGCGGCGGCGGAGTCGAATCGCAGAACGTCACCGGCGCCGGTGGTGTTGGTCTGACCATCCTGGATGTCGGTGAT
>JANNEL010000267.1:0-3455 GCA_031378595.1 Alphaproteobacteria bacterium | reverse complement strand
GGTGCTGCAATGGGCGATTGTGCGCGAGTGCTACATGATGTCGGGCGAGATCGACTTTGTGCTGAAATGCGCGGCCAAGGATTTGAGCGAGTGGCAAAGCTTCGTCACCGAGAAGCTGACGGCGGCGAAAAACGTGGCGTCTGTGAAGACGGCGCTGACCATCCGCGCCTCCAAGCGCGAACCGGGCGTGCCGGTCGAGCTCTAGAAAAAAGGGCGACGGGATGACCCGCCGCCCTGTGTCGTGCGCCATTGCTGACGCCTATTTGAATTCCACCTTCGTGATCTCGTAGGAGCGGCCGCCGGAGGGGGTGTTGACCTCAACCCTGTCGCCGTTCGTCTTGCCGATCAGCGCGCGCGCCAAGGGAGACGAGATCGAGATGCGGCCCTTGGCGAAGTCGGCCTCGAGGTCGCCCACGATTTGGTATTTCGCCTTTTGGTCAGTGTCTTCGTCGACGACGGTGACCGTCGCGCCAAATTTCACAACCTTGCCGGAGAGCTTCGAGACATCGATCACTTGCGCGCGCGAGATCTTGTCCTCGAGTTCGAGGACGCGCCCTTCGATGAAGCTTTGGCGCTCCTTCGCGGAATGGTATTCCGCGTTTTCGGACAGATCGCCGTGGGCGCGCGCTTCCGAAATCGCACGGATGACGGACGGACGCTCCACCGATTTCAGGTGCTTGATCTCCGTTTCGAGGGCCTCAAAGCCCTGAGCGGTCATGGGAACTTTTTCCATAATCTCTGCTCAACTCTTCCGCCGCACCGAAGGACAACAAATTCGAAGGGCCTTGGTGGTGCGACCGCCCAAGGCCTCTCAAAATGGTTTGAAATTGCTCGCGAGAGTGTCGCTTCTCGAGCTTGCGCGAGAGATGTAGCCCCCTCGAACGCATGCATAAGAACATAAGGGAAATGCAGTGAAATTTCAAGGTCCGATTGGCGTTATGAATCCTTTGAATTCAAGGCGTTAACGCGCGAAAGACTGCAGGGGCGCGACCTCGAGTGTGGTGGTACGCAAGGCCGCGATCGCCTGCACGGCGGCGAGGGAGCCTGCGAGCGTGGTGTAATAGGGGATCTTGAGCATCAGCGCGTTGCGGCGGATCGAGAGCGAGTCCTTCAAGGCTTGGGCGCCTTCGGTTGTGTTGAATACGAGATCGACGGTCCCGTCCTTCATCGCGTCCACAATGTGGGGTCGGCCTTCGTAGACTTTGTTCACGCGTGTGACGGCGACGCCCTCTTTCTGCAGATGGGTTGCAGTACCGCCGGTCGCGATGATTTTGAAGCCAAGCGCGATCAGGCGGCGGGAGAGGCCCACGGCCTTTTCTTTGTCGGCGTCGCGGACGGAAAGGAAGACCGTGCCACTGTCGGGGAGTGTCAGGCCCGCTGCGATTTGGCTTTTGGCGAAGGCGCGCTCGAACGTGACATCGATGCCCATGACCTCGCCGGTCGATTTCATTTCGGGGCCGAGCACGACGTCGACGCCGGGGAAGCGGGCGAACGGCAGCACCGCCTCTTTCACCGAGATGTGAGTGGGGGCGGGGTCCTTCAAATTGAAAGACGCCAGCTTTTCGCCTGCCATCACGCGCGACGCGATGGCGGCCACGGGTATGCCGACCGCTTTGGCGACGAACGGCACGGTGCGGCTGGCGCGCGGGTTCACTTCGAGAACGTAGATTTGGCCGTCCTGGATCGCAAACTGCACGTTCATGAGGCCTAGAACGTTGAGCTCACGCGCAAGTGCTGCTGTTTGACGTTTTATTTCGGCGATCGTGCTGGGGTCGAGCGACCATGGCGGGATGGAGCACGCGCTGTCGCCGGAGTGCACGCCCGCTTCTTCGATGTGTTCCATGATGCCGGCGATGAAGACCGTGTCCGCATCGGCGATGGCGTCGACGTCGACTTCGATGGCGTTGCGCAGGTATTGGTCGATGAGCACCGGGTCATCGCCCGAAATTTTGAAGACGTCGGTCTGGGCGAGCGTTTCGACCATGTGTTCTTCGTCGCGCACGATCGTCATGCCGCGGCCGCCGAGCACGAAGGACGGGCGGATGACGACGGGATAGCCAACCTCGCGCGCGGCCTCTAGCGCTTCGTCGGTTGTGAGCGCAGTGCGGTTCACCGGTTGCTTCAAACCGATGGTGTCGATCAACGCTTGGAAGCGTTTGCGGTCTTCCGCTGCGCCGATTGCGTCGGGCTGGGTGCCCATGATCGGAATTTTCGCGGCTTCCAAGGCGGTCGCGAGTTTCAACG
Source organism: Alphaproteobacteria bacterium (assembly GCA_031378595.1). Lineage (GTDB taxonomy): Bacteria > Pseudomonadota > Alphaproteobacteria > Micropepsales > Micropepsaceae > SZUA-430. Next base: position 1,211 of record JANNEL010000267.1, on the reverse strand, counting down.
GCGTTTGGCCGCCGAATTGGCAAATGACGCCCACGACTTCGCCGTTCGCTTGTTCGGTGCGGATAAGTTCGACGACGTCTTCGGCCGTCAACGGTTCGAAGTAGAGGCGGTCGGCGGTGTCGTAGTCGGTCGAAACCGTTTCCGGGTTGCAGTTGACCATGATGGTCTCGAACCCTGCGCCCTTGAGCGCAAACGCTGCATGGCAGCAGCAGTAGACGAACTCGATCCCATGGCCGAAGCGGTTCGGACCGCCGCCCAAGATGATCGCCTTCTTGGCAGACGTCGGTTCGCTTTCGCACTCGACGTTGCCGGCGAGCGGGGCTTCATAGGTCGAGTACATGTAGGGCGTGAGCGCGCGGAACTCGGCGGCGCAGGTGTCGATGCGTTTGAAGACGGGGGTCACGCCGAGGCGGCGGCGAAGTCCCGAGACTTCGCTTTCGCGTTTGTTTGTGAGTTTGGCGAGGCGTGCGTCGGAGAAGCCCTGGGCCTTCAATTCGCGCATGCCGTCTTCGTCGTCGGGCAGGCCGTGTTCGCGCACGCGCTCTTCGGCTTTGACGATGTCTTCAATTTGCTCGAGGAACCACGGGTCGATCTTCGACGCCGCGTGGATCTCGCCGATCGTGAGACCGAGGCGGAACGCTTGTGCGACCACGCGGATACGGTCGGGCGTTGCTTTGGCCAAAGCTGCGATGACGGCGTTCTTGTCGTCGCCGGAGCGTAGACCCGCGATTTCGATTTCGTCGAAGCCGGTTAGGCCGGTCTCGAGCGAGCGCAGAGCCTTTTGCATGGACTCGGCGAATGTCCGGCCGATCGCCATCGCTTCGCCGACGGATTTCATCGAGGTCGTGAGGATCGCTTCGGCGCCCGGGAATTTCTCGAACGCGAAGCGTGGGATTTTCGTGACCACATAGTCGAGCGTCGGTTCGAACGATGCGGGCGTCGCTTTCGTGATGTCGTTCGTCAGTTCGTCGAGCGTGTAGCCGACGGCGAGGCGCGCCGCGACTTTGGCGATGGGAAACCCCGTCGCCTTCGACGCCAACGCCGAGGAGCGCGAGACGCGCGGGTTCATTTCGATGATGACGAGGCGGCCGTCCTTTGGGTTGACCGCGAACTGCACGTTCGAGCCGCCGGTTTCGACGCCGATCTCGCGCAGCACCGCGATCGAGGCGTTGCGCATGATCTGGTATTCTTTGTCGGTCAGCGTGAGCGCC
>JANNEL010000256.1:0-5310 GCA_031378595.1 Alphaproteobacteria bacterium | reverse complement strand
CGTGCTGAGCTTCACGATCAGCCGCTCCGCGCGCCGGCAAACCGTGCGCGCGACGTGAAGATTTGCCGCAGCCGGCGTTCCACCCGGCAACACAAAAGAGCGCAACGGCTGCAACTTCTCGTTCATCGCGTCGATTTCGCGCTCGAGCCGCTCGACTTGGGGCTCCGCGATCCGAAGCGCCTTCAGCGCGATCTCGCTTCCGTCTTCCGGCACGCAAAGATCGGCGCCCAGATCGAAGAGATCGTTCTGCACCCGCGCAAGCATTTGATCGAGCTCGCCCGTCGTGCTCAGCCGCGCAACGCCGACGCACGCGTTCGTTTCGTCGACCGTGCCGAATGCCTCGATCCGAAGATCGTATTTCGCGACGCGCTTACCGGAGCCGAGCGCCGTGTCCCCTTTATCGCCTGTGCGCGTATAGATGCGGTTCAAGAGGACCATGCGCTTATTGTCCGCTGGGGCCGTGGCCCCAGAAATAGAGCACGCTCATGATCACGACGATCGCGATGAATTGAGCCGCGATCCGAAGCCGCATGAGCTTGTTCGAATAGCTGCGCGCGAAATCGCCGCCGCGATAAAGGCTGTAGAGCCCGGCGACGAGCACGCCCGCCACGGCGAGGGTCGCAATGAGAACCAGGATTTTGCCTGTAAGCATGGGAGCAGACTATCTCGCCCGGGCGCTCGCATCAATCGCTTCACGGGGCAGGAAACACCGCGTCGCTTCTGCCGGTGAGGTAGTAGGAGAACAAGCCGACCCACTCCTTCGCCGCGATATCGGTGCGCCGCAAGCCTTCGCCGATGAATGCAAACGGCCTGATGAGAGACGCTGGGCCGGCCGTGCGATAATCGACAGGGTGGGGCACCACGACGAAGCCCGCTTTGCGAAACACACCAATCGCGCGCGGCATGTGAAAGGCCGACGTCACCACAAGCCAACGTTCGCCAGGCTGCGGCCGCGCCATCCTATTCGCGTAGACAGCGTTCTGATATGTGTTCAGCGATTGCCGGTCGTAAGTAATGCGCGATGGATCGACGCCGACGGCCGCGATCGTGTTCTCAACCAGTGTCGCTTCCGGCGTCATATCCGGCGTGAACTCGCTGCCACCGCCCGCGTAGATGATGCGCGCCGCCGGAAAGCGCCGTGCCAGATCGCCAAGCGCCACAATCCGCTCGCCCGTTTCGTTCAGCGCCATTTGCCCGCGCTCATTCGTGACCTCGGTGTCGTAAGTACCGCCGAGCACGATGAAGCCGGCGACCGGCACGCCGTCATCGCGATACGCCGGAAACCGCTCTTCGAGCGGCAAGATCAAAGCGTTGCCAAGCGGCGATAGCCCAGCGACCAGCAATCCAACGCCACCCGCTGCCGCGAGCCGCCCACCGAGCATGGCACGCTTGCCGCGCATCAGGAACAGACCCACCAACACCAACGTCACGAGCGCATTCGACGGTGTGAGAAAGAACCAAACGATTTTGGAAATGAAATAGAACATGACTGAAAGGGTTGCCCGGCCGCACGCCAGGCTCAAGCGTCAGCCGTCACAAACTCTCGCTTGTTGCCTAGTTCGCGTCTTCCAACAGCCGCCGCGCGATCACCTGCGCCTGAATCTCCGCCGCACCCTCGAATATGTTGAGAATACGTGCGTCGCAGAGAACGCGGCTCACGGGGTACTCCAGCGCAAAGCCATTACCGCCGTGGATCTGTAACGCGTTGTCAGCCGCCGCCCACGCGACACGCGCGGCGAGCAGCTTCGCCATCCCGGCTTCCAAATCGCAGCGCCGCCCCGCGTCTTTCTCGCGCGCCGCGAAATAGGTGAGCTGCCGCGCGATCATGATCTCGACCGCCATCGTGACGATCTTGTTCGCCACGCGCGGAAAGCCGTAGATCGCCTTGCCGAACTGCTGGCGCTCAAGCGCATAGCGCAATCCCAAATCCATCGCCGATTGCGCAACGCCGATCGCGCGCGCCGCCGTTTGAATGCGCGCGGACTCGAACGTCGTCATGAGTTGCTTGAAGCCCTGCCCCTCTTCGCCGCCCAGCAAATTATCGTAAGGCACTTCGAACCCGTCGAAGCCGATCTCGTATTCCTTCATACCGCGATAGCCGAGCACTTCGATTTCGCCGCCTGTCATGCCGTTCGCCGGAAACGCATTGCTGTCCGTCCCGCGCGGTTTCGGCGCGAGAAGCATGGAAAGCCCCTTGTACCCCGGCGCGTTCGGATTGGTGCGCACCAGCAGCGTCATCAAGTCGGCGCGCGCCGCATGCGTGATCCAGGTCTTGTTGCCGGTGACCTTCCAAACGTCGCCGTCGCGCACCGCGCGCGTTCGAAGCGACCCAAGGTCGGACCCTGTGTTCGGCTCCGTGAAAACGGCCGTCGGCAAAATATCTCCCGACGCGATCTTCGGCAGCCACGCTTTCTTCTGCGCCTCCGTACCGCCACCAAGGATCAGCTCCGCCGCAATCTCCGAACGCGTGCCAAGCGACCCCACGCCGATATACCCGCGCGAAAGCTCTTCCGAGACGACGCACATCGCCGTCTTGCCCAAGCCCGCACCGCCGAACGCTTCCGGGATCGTGAGCCCGAAGACGCCAAGCGCGCTCATCTCCTCGACGACCGGCATCGGGATCAACTGATCGTTCAGGTGCCATCCGTGCGCATACGGCGCGACTTTGTCGGTGACGAACTTGCGGAATTGATCGCGAACGAGCGTCATCTCGTCGTCGAGCCCAAGCTCGCCGAACGTCGCCGCATGCGGATGCTCGGCAATCAATGCCGCGATCCGCGCCTTCACGGCTGAATTGGAACAGGCGGCCAAAGGTCCAGCGCCCGCTCTGATGAAGGCCACGATCTCTTCGCCGGTCACGCCGAAGTCGGCGGGGCGCACGATTTCGCCCTGGCTCATCGGAATGCCGAACGCGATTTGGTTCGCGTATTCCGCGGCACCCACCTGCAGCAGCAACCGTTCGAACTCGCCGAACTTGCCCTGCGCCTGAAGCCGCTCCGCCCACGACAGCATCTGTCGCAACGCTTCGACATACGTCCAAAGCCACGCCAGCCCGTGCGCTTCATGTTGCGCATTGTCGACGCCGCCGACCGCTTTCACGGTCGCGCGCACGCCATTCTTCGCATGCAGATAAAGCGTCTCGGCGGCAGTGACGGCTGTCCGAACGAGGGAAAGCAATTCAGGCGTCTGCATGGCGTCCGTCGAAGTTGTTGTGCGTTGAAACAAGAGCCCAAACATGACGCGCACGCAACGCCAATCGCACGCTCATCCGGCAATCATCTTCCAGAGCTCGACCGTATGATCCCACACCCAAGGCAGCACTTCAGTAACAACGAGGTGGAGACCGAGATAGCCGATGTAGAGCGCGAAGAAAGATCCAACGACGCCTGCGAACACCAACAAGCCGTCGCGCTCGATGATGGCGATCGCCATGAATGCGATCGCAACGCCCGGCGCGAAATTCGTGCCCGGCCCGGGCAGCGCGATCACGATCGCCAGTATGAAGACAAGAAGGCCAAGCAGTCGCTCGCCGACCTGTCCGATCAGGAACAGAAGCCGCGGCTTGCAAATCGTCTCGACCCACCGCATCGCCGGCACCGCACGTTCGATCGTGGCCAAGAGGTCGGCCTTGGCGAAGCTACGCTCGGAGATCGATTTGGGAAGCCACGGCGTGCGGTACCCAGCCAGCATCTGCAAGCCGAAGAACAGCAGCGGTATGGCGGTGATTGTGGCGAGGCCCGGCACGATCGCGATCGCGCTCAAGACGCCGAACAAGAGCAGCACGAACCCAAAGCTCCGCTCGCCAAGACCCTCCATCAAATCCTGCAGCCGCATCTGCTCGCCCGGAAACGCGCGCACGATCGCAACCAAGGCGTCGGATGTTGAGCGGTGATTGTTGGAGTTCATGGGGCCTAAACTGATAGGCGCAACAAGGGCCGCTTCGCATCGTCGCGCACGACGGCAAAGCCGAGATCAGCGTATGTCGATTCCGGCCCGTTCCACAACTCGCCCGCATCGCTTGCGCCGCGTTTTGGAAACGCGTCGATCGAGCGCGCACCCCGCAACCGCAAATCGTCGACAACAAGCGCGAGTGCGTCGCGCGCCACGCCCCGTGCGCGAAACGCGGGCAAGATCAACACGCAGCCGATCATCCAGGCATCGTCATCGGACGTGACCGAAAATTGCACCGCAAGCTTCGCGAACGCGTCCCGCTTCCACGCCTGCACCCATCCGGCGATCTCGTCGCCAGAATAAACGAAATAGCCGTCATGGACGCCGTCACGGAACAGCCTTTGCCGCAATGCCAGGTTCTGGACCGCGGTCCGCTCGCCAAAGCTATCCCAGCTGGGCACCCACCACGCAACGCACTGGCACCAGCCGTTGCCCGTGGCATCGCAATGGATGCGCGCGAAGTCGTGTTCGCTCTCGCGGGTCAGCCGCTTGATGCTAACGCTCATCGGACGCAATGCCCCTCAGCGCTTTCCGGCCTCAACCGCGTCTTCGAACGTGCGCAAGCCCGTCTTCACGGCGTTGACAAGCACGGCCATGTTGCCGGGCAAATGCTCGTTCTTCCACATCTTCGTATGTGCCTTCGGAATGTCGTTCCACGAAAACACTTCCGACATGCACGGATCGATGCGCCGCTCCACGACAAGCCGGTTCGCTTGCGACGCCTGCTGCAGGTTCGCAAAGTGCGAACCTTGAATGCGCTTCTGACGCATCCACACGTAACGCGCGTCGAACGTGATGTTGTAGCCGCTCGTGCCGGCGCAGAAGACGACCATACCGCCGCGCTTCACGACCAGACACGACACGGGGAACGTCGCCTCGCCCGGATGCTCGAACACGAAGTCGACGTCGTTGCCTTTGCCGGTGATGTCCCAGATGGCTTTGCCGAACTTGCGCGCCTCTTTCGTCCATTCGTCATAGGCGGGCGTGCCGACTTGGGGCATCGCCCCCCAGCACCTGAAATTCTTGCGATTGATGACGCCCTTCGCGCCCATGCTCATGACGAAGTCGCGCTTGGAATCGTCGGATATGACGCCGATGGCGTTGGCGCCGGACACGCCGCACAGCTGCACCGCGAACGAGCCCAACCCGCCCGACGCACCCCAAACAAGCACATTGTGGCCCGGACGCAGGATGTGCGGGCGATGGCCGAACAGCATGCGGTACGTCGTGGCGAGCGTCAGCGTATAACAGGCCGACTCTTCCCACGTCAGATGCTTCGGTCGTTACATTAGCTGACGATCTTGCACGCGGCAGAACTGCGCGAACGTACCGTCAGGCGTCTCGTAACCCCAGATGCGC
>JANNEL010000243.1:0-7055 GCA_031378595.1 Alphaproteobacteria bacterium | reverse complement strand
ATATCTATTCCCCGCCGCTGTGCTGCCAATGGGCGGGCGGCTCTTCGGGCCGGAGGTTGTTGATTGGTAGAGGGCGAAGCCTCAATTTTGGCAGATTTCAGCCGTTTAATATGTAGCAACGTTTCTACAATTTGTTGACTTGGTAAGGCGGCGGTGGTAGGTTCGTGGCCAATGGAGGCCACGGGCTTGAGCATCACCACCATATCGAGCCGCGAGTTCAATCAGGACGCGGGCGGCGCCAAGAAGGCCGCGGAGAAGGGGCCGGTGATCATCACGGATCGCGGGCGGCCGGCGCACGTGCTGCTCAGCTTTGAGGACTATCAGAAACTCGCAGGTGCTGGTCCCAGCCTGCTTGAAGCGCTGACGCAGAAGGAAGACGACGACTTCGATTTTGAGCCGCCGCGCATGGGCGACACGATCTTTCGCGACGTCGATCTCGACGACTGATGTTTTTGCTCGATACGAATATCGTGTCGGAACTTCGACGGCCTGCGCGCGCCGATGCGAACGTACTGGCGTGGGCGGCTGCGACACCCTTGGAGCTGTGCGCAATCTCCGTCGTGACTTTGCAGGAGCTCGAACGGGGAACGCTCTTGATGGAACGGCGAAACGCGCAACAAGGCGGCGTGCTGCGGCGGTGGCTGGAGGAAGAGGTCGTGAAGCGGTTGGTACTGCGCATTCTTCCGATCGATTCCGCAATCGCGCGGCATTGCGCGCGCCTTCACGTCCCCGACCCGCGGCCGGAGCGCGATGCGCTGATCGCGGCGACGGCGCTGGTGCATGGGCTCACCGTCGTCACGCGCAACACAGCCGACTTCGCGCCGATGGGGGTGCAGTTGTTGAACCCGTGGTTGGCGCCAACCTCTTAAGGGCGCTCAGGCTCAACCGTCCGCCTTCGCTTGCGCTCCGGCGGATGCAGGCGGGACCCACCTACGCTAAAGCTTCGGTGGGCGCTGCGCCCGCGGTCCCAGGGGTTTTGTTCCTTGTCGAGTTTGGTGTTGCGGTGGATAGTCATCCGAAAGGAGTCCCCCCATGAGCGAGCCGATCCTTGAGCCGGAATTGCCGATCGTCGATCCGCATCATCATTTGTGGGACCGGCCGAGGGCGATTTTGCGGAACTTGCCGCCGTCCGATCATGGGTTCATGGACATCATCCGCGATATTCCGCGCTATCTGTTGGACGAGTTGCTCGCCGATCTAACGGTGGGCCACAACATCCGGGCGACGATCTATATGGAGTGCGGGGCGATGTACCGCGCGGACGGGCCGGAGGCACTGAAGTGTGTCGGCGAGACGGAGTTCGTGAACGGGATCGCCGCCATGACGGCGAGCGGCATCTACGGCGAGTTGCGTGCGTGTGTCGGAATCGTGGGGCACGTCGACCTTCGTCTGGGTGACGCGGCTGAGAACGTGTTGCGTTCGCACATCGCGGCGGGGCATGGGCGGTTTCGCGGTATCCGGCACTCCGCGTCCTACGACGACGACCCGGATGTTCTGGGACCGCTTGGTGGCCGCTACCCGGAAGGGCTCTATCGCGACGCCAAGTTTCGCGACGGGTTCAGACATCTGCACAAGCTCGGCCTTTCGTTCGATGCTTGGCTGTTGGAGCCGCAGCTTGGCGACCTGATCGATCTCGCACGCGCGTTCTGCGATACGACGATCGTGCTCGACCATGTGGGCACGCCGCTTGGCATCGGGCGCTACAAGGGCAAGCGCGAGGAGCGCTTTGCGATTTGGCACGACAACATCAAGGCACTTTCCGAATGCCAAAACGTCAACGTGAAAGTCGGCGGGCTTCCGATGCCGTTCGGGGGCTGGCGTGCTCGTATGTCCGGTCCCGACGAGACGTCTGAGACCTTGGCGGCGCAGTGGAAACCTTACGTCGAAGCCTGTATCGAAGCGTTCGGTCCGAAGCGTTGCATGTTCGAAAGCAATTTTCCGGTGGACCGGTTTGGAGCGACCTACGTCGCACTCTGGAACGCGTTCAAGCGACTGGCTAAGAACTACTCGCCGGACGAGAAGACGGCGCTCTTCAGCGGTACGGCGAAGCGGGTCTATCGCGTGAACGTCGACTAGGCCGGGCCAGACCATGGTCGTGCGCACGGTCGATCCGCCTCTCAGTTTTGCGCGGCCTCAGCTTGATCCAGCCAGCCGCGCTTCGGCGGCGGCGATCATCGCCTTGAAGCGCGGGTCGGCGCGGAGCGAATCGAGATCCGGATCGACCTTGGCGTGATTGAGGAAATCGACTGTCGACGTGGCGAAAAAGGGGCCGATCAGTTCGAGCGCGGTGTCCGGCTCTTTCAAATCGCGAGCGGCGGCGCAAGCGAAGTTAAACCGCATGTTCATATTGCCGGGATCGATCAGAAGGGCGCGCGCCATCCATTCCTTGGCGCGTTCAACCTGCCCGAGCGCCGCGAGAGCGTTGACGCCAAATCCCATGGCCGCACCATTGCTTTGATCCTGCGCCACGGCTTTTTCGGCACGCGCTAGCGAAATTTGCGCCGCGCGCCGGACGGCTTCGGAATTCCCGGCGGCGGCGTAACAGCAGAGTAACATGCCCGGCGAATGGAAATCGGTTTCCATCAGCGCCGTCGCTTTTTCGAAAAAGCGCGTGGCGTTTTCAAGCTGGCGCTGTTTGTAGCTCAAATAGGCGGCCACCCTGTTGACATCGAAGGACTCCGGATCCAGACGAAGGGCGGTCGCGAGTTCCGAGGATGCCTCGTCCGGGTGGCCATTTTCGAACAAGATCAACGCCTTCACGGCATGGGCCTCAGCCAGAGTGGAATCGAGCGCCAGCGCCCGTTCGACAGACGCCAAACCACCATCGCCTTTTCCTCCAAAGAGAAACCGCTGCATATTCTGCGATAGCGCCATGAGCGACCAGGCGCGGGCATAGCCGGGATCGATTTCGGCTGCGCGGCTGCACAGGCGCGTGATCGCTTCTTCCCGCCTGGCATCGCCCCAATTGCCGGTGACGTAGTACTGTCGCGCCATAAGGTAGAGATTATAGGCGTCGACATTCTCGGTGCCGCGCGCCTCGATCGCCTTCTTCTCTTCCGGCAGCAGTTTGAGCTTCAGCGCCTTGACGATCGCCTCGGAGATTTCGTCCTGCAGCGCGAAGATGTCGCTCAAGTCGCGGTCGTAGCGTTCGGCCCAGACGTGTTCGCCGGACTTACCATCGATGAGCTGTGCCGTGATCCGCAGACGTCCGCCCGCCTTGCGAACACTTCCTTCCAGCACATGGCTCACCTTGACCTGACGGGCGACCTGCGGAACGTCAACGCTTTTGCCCTTGAACTGAAATGAGGTGTTGCGCGCCGTCACACCGAGCGCGGAAACTTTGCTCAGGTCGGTGATGATGTCTTCCGAAATGCCGTCCGAGAAATATTCCTGCTGCGGGTCGTCGCTCATGTTGGCGAACGGCAAGACGCAGACGGAAAGTTTGCGAGGTGATTCCACTTTTTGACTTTCTGATTGGGCAGCCGACACTTTGAACACATGCACCGGCCGCTCGATGTTCTTGACCGAGTGCTCGCCCATATCCTCGAAGACGCAAGGCATCTTTCCGTCGACGTTGTCGCGAACCATCTTGGATAGCGCGACGCCGCCGACGGGGGCGAGCGCCTGGATGCGCGCCGCGACGTTGACCCCTTCGCCGTAGATGTCGTCGCCGTCGACGATGACCTCGCCCAGATTGATGCCGATGCGGTAGCGGATGGGTTTGGCGTCGCTGGTGCCGGATTCGGCCTTCTCGGTCGCGGCCTGTATCGCCAGCGCACAATTGACCGCGGCAACGACGCTGGCGAACTCGACCAGTGCGCCGTCGCCCATCAGCTTGAACTGCCGTCCGCCTTGCTTTGCAACATGCGGGTCAAATATCACTGCACGGTTTTCCTTCAGCCGCGCCAGCGTCCCCGCCTCATCGCGTTCCATGAGTGAGCTATAGCCTACGACGTCGGCGGAGAAGATGACGGTTAGTTTGCGTTGCATGGGCGGCATCGTACTTGGGGCTGGGGCAGAGATATAGGGCCCGCGAAAGGCCGTTTGACCCATGGCCGACGCAAGGGGGTGAGCTGAATTACCGGTCGACCCTATTCACCCTTCGGAATGGACGGAGAGCGGACGCGAGTGGCGGAGCGAGCAAAGCGACGGCGAGCCCACCATGCGGCTCATGACGTGGCGCCGGCGAAAGTGAACATCGCGGCCCTGCTGGCTGCGGTCGCGTGGTACGGATTGGCGACCCAGGGGTTGGTTTGACGTGCGCGTTTGAACAAGGGCGACGCAAGCGGGCACGCACGCGTTACGGCACTGCGATCTTTGGATCGAGGTTTAGTTTGACGGCGAGTTCGTGCGCCTGCGCGCGCAAGCCTGGAAGCCACTCCGCGCCTTCGGGGGCTTCGCGGATAATTTGAACCCAGAGGTCTAGAGCTTCTTTGTCTTTGCCGGATTGCACGAGGCTCAGGCCGCTGTAGAAGCGGGCGCGGGGGTCTTTGGCGTCATGCTTGAGGGCTTCGTTGAAGGCGGCTTGAGCGTCGGGGGTGACTTTGCCGTCGGCGTCTTGCACGAGGGCTTCGCCGTATTGGGCACGCAATGCGGCGTTCGCAGGATCCAATGTGACCGCGCGTGCTAGCGCGTCGATGCCTTCCTTCACGCGGCCGAGTTGGACGTACGACCAACCCAGCATGCGCCAGCCCTTAGCGTCGTTCGGCTGCACCTTCAGTTTCGCGGCGAGGCGGGCGACCATCGCTTCGACTTCGGCCAACATCTCGGTGCCCGCGGCTTGGCGTTCGGCATTGGCGTCGTAGAAGCGCGAGGGGAGGGTGGGGCGCCCCAGTGTGAGATACGTCGCGAGCGAGAGTGCTAAGACACCGATTGCGACAGCGCTTGCGGCAGTGCGCGATGGATCGGTGGTGTGCGTTGAGACGCTCGGCGGTGCTGTTGCAAGGATGCGGCGCTTGATCTCGGTGCGCGCGGCTTCCGCTTCGGCGGGCGAGATCAGACCGCGCTCGAGATCGGCGTCGACCTCTTTCAGTTGGTCGCGATAGACGGCGAGGTCGCGTGCCTGGTCGGTGTTCTTGGGTCGGCGCAACAGCGGCGGGAGCACCAAGAGAAGCGCGATGAGGCTGAGGAGCGCGAACGCGAGCCAGATCATGGCGTCGCATCCAATTTGCGGCGCACACTTTCTTCTTCGGCCGCGCTCAGCGGTGGAGCCGACGGCGGCTGGCGTGCGAGGCCGCGCATGTAAGCCCACGCTGCGAGTGCGCCGAGTGCCACGACCGCGAATGGCGTGAACCACAGGATCAACGTGTCCCCTTCGAGTGGCGGGCGCAGCAGCACGTATTTGCCGTAGCGGGCGACGATAAAGGCGCGGGCTTCGTCATCGCTGTCGCCAGACTTGATGCGTTCGCGCACGAGCACGCGGATGTCATGCGCGAGCGGCGCGTCGGAGTCGTCGACGGATTGGTTTTGGCAGACGACGCAGCGCAGTTCCTGCGTCAGCGTGCGCGCGCGTGCTTCGAGTGCCGCATCGGCCAACATTTCATCGGGCTCAACGGCGCGGGCGGTCCACGAGAGGGCGAGCACGAGAAGCAAGAGCGATGCGAGGCGCGTCATTTCTCCGCCTCGAGTTGTTTCACCAGCGGTTCGATCGTGTTCGTCCATGTGTAGTCATCGATGGCGCCGACTTGCTTGAAGCGGATGCGTCCGGCCTTGTCGACAACGTAGGTTTCGGGTGCGCCGGTGACGCCGAGATCGATCGCTGTACGCCCGGTGCGGTCGTCGGCGATGGTGGTGTAGGGATTGCCGAGTTCCTCAAGCCAAAGTTTCAGTTCGTCGGGCTTGTCCTTCCAGGCGAGGCCGACGATCGCGATGCGCTGTTCTTTGGCGTGCTTGAGCAACACTGGGTGTTCCACGCGGCAGGTGATGCACCACGAGGCGAAGATATTGAGCAGCGTCACGCGACCTTTGAAGTCCGCCGGCGTGATGCGTTTGGCTTCGTCGGGGAAGGTGGGCAGATCGAAAGCCGGCAGTGGCTTGTCGATCAGGACGGATTGGATGGTGCGCGAATCCGTCTGCAAGCCGATTGCGAAATAGCCGGCGAGCGCCAGCAGGATCAGCAAGGGTGCGAGCGAGAGCCAGCGCGACATCTTCTATTCCGCCGGCTGCATTGCGGCGGCGCTGCGGCGCGGGGCACCGATGCGCAGGCGGCGATCACTGAGCGAGAGAAGGCCGCCGAAGACCATGATGATCGCGCCGCCCCAGATCCAGAAGACCAGCGGGTGATGGTACATGCGCACCGTCCAGCCGCCACCGGGGTGCGACTGACCGATGGTGACGTAGAGAACGTCGCGCGGGCGTACGCGCAGTCCGGCTTCGGTCGTGTCGCTGCCGGGGTTCGGGTAGTTGCGGCGTTCGGCGATCATGTCATCGATTTGCACGCCGCCGGTGCTGATGGCGAAGTGGCCCATCTTGCTGGTGTAGTTCGGGCCTTGCACGTCTTCGACCTTCATGAGACGCACGTCGTAGGTGCCGACGCTGGCGCTTTGGCCGGGTTTGAGCAGTGTCACCGTTTCTTCGGTCCATGAGACGACTGCCGCTATGCCGATGGCGACGATCGCGACGCCAGTGTGTGCGACGACCATGCCCCACGTCGCGCGCGGCAGACCGCTTGCGCGGGCCCACGCCGTCGACAAGTTCGTCGTGCCGATGCGTTGCGCGAGGAGGGTGAGCGAGCCGATGAGAAGCCAAGCGGCTGCGGCGAGTGCCAAGGCGGCGAGCGAGCCGGTGCTGAGGACGAGGGCCGCAATGCCGGTGCCGAGTGCTGCGGCTCCAGCAATCTTCAAGCGCCAGAGCGATTGCGCGAGGTCGCCGCGCTTCCAACTCAAGAATGGACCGACCGTCATCGCAAACATCAATGCGATCGCGAACGGCACGAAGAAGAAATTGTAGAACGGCGGGCCGACGGAGAGTTGAGCGCCGGTCGCGATCTGCAGGAACAGTGGATAGAACGTGCCTAGGAAGATCACCGTCGTGATCGCAACGAGCAGGATGTTGTT
>JANNEL010000225.1:0-17959 GCA_031378595.1 Alphaproteobacteria bacterium | reverse complement strand
GACGGAACCCGGGCGCACCTTCGCATTTGCCGCCAAGCTCGGTCGCCTTCGCGTACACCTTTTTGACGTCGTCCGGTGATCCGACGGCAAGCGCCACCATGGTCCCGTTGCCGGCGGTCGCGAGCTTTCCGTCATGCGGTTTGATGACCATGACTTGCGGACCCTTGCCGCTCGTCCAACCGGTCATGTGGTCGTTATCCCAGCCGCGCTTTGCGCCGATCTCGCCAAGCACGCTGTCGTAGAATTTGCGCGCCCGTTCGAGGTCGTTCGTACCCACGGTCATATAGCCGATCATGCTTGTCTCCTGCTCAATGTCTGAAGCGGCGGTTTTAGCTGCCCGGAGCAGGCAAAGCAAAGAACCCGTCGGCTAGGCGACAGTCTCGCGGGAGGGCAGCGGTATTGTGGTCGGATCCGTAGGGTGAGCACCGCTGCGATCGCCGATCGCCCATTGCACGCCGACGAACGCACCCTTGACGCGCGGCAGAAGCACCAACGCCAAAACAACGATGCCTGGCAAGACGATCGCGAACAACCACGCCAACGGCCACGTGAACACCGCATCGCTAAGCAGTAGCGGTCCAAGCATCAAATGCCCGACGATCAGAATGGTGAAATAGGCAGGGCCGTCGTCCGCGCGATACTGCGAGAGATCATGCCCGCACGAGGCACATGCCGGCGCGACCTTCAGGTACGCGCGAAACAGCTTGCCTTCGCTGCACTGGGGACAACGACCGAAGAGCCCGCGCTTGAGACCTCCCCAAACGGAGCGCTGCTGAAACGTTGCGGTCACAAAAAACTCCCCCCGCTAACAACCGGGATGTAAGCACGTGCATATGAAATGCACGTGCGTCAGTTCGTCCAGGGCTCGCGAATCTCGGGCTTGGAGAAGTGGAAGCCCTGCAGATAGTCCACGCCGAACGCGCGCAGAATGTCGGCCTCGCGCGCATCCGAAACCCATTCGGCGACGGTCTCAAGATTGAAGTTCTTGGCCAGGTCGACAAGCGTACGCACGAAAATCTGATTGTCGCGGCTATCCGCCATGCCTTTGACGAACGACCCGTCGATCTTGACCATATCGACGTTCAGCGACTGCAGATTGCGGAACGACGTATAGCCAGCGCCAAAATCGTCGATCGCGACCTTCGCGCCGAGCGCGCGCACGCGACTGACGAAACGCATGCTTTCCTCGATATCGATCAGCGCCGCCGTCTCCGTCAGCTCGACGATAAGCCGCGGCACCACATCGGTGTGATTTTCGAGATAGGCGACGAACGCTTCCAACGTCGGCCGGTCGCTCGCCGTCATCCCCGAAACATTGAGCGAGAGCCGCGCACCACGATACTTCTTCAATGACGCAATCGTGAGCTCAAGAACCCGCCGATCAAGCCGGCGCACAAGCCCCAACTGCTCGGCAACCGGAATGAAATCGCCCGCCGCAATAACCTGACCCTCGGGCCGCGAAATGCGCACAAGGCATTCGTGCGCCACCGCTTCGCTGGTCTTGGCGTCGACGATGGACTGATAGGCCAGAACGACGCGATTCTCGGACAACGCCGTGATGATCTGATCGCCGATCGCAACCGTGCGCTTGCGCAACGACTCGCGCTGCGGCGAATGCGAATAGGCGGCATAGTTGTCGCGCCCGTGCGCCTTCGCGCGATCGAGTGCTTCTTCGGCACGTGCCATGGCTTCCTGGCTGTTGCGTGCGTCCTGCGGCAACGCAACGATACCAACGGACACGCTGACGCTGACCGCGCCGCCGCGCGTCGGCACCACGCGCGAGCGGACGGCTTCGCGCAGCACCTCGGTGCGTTCGGCCATATCACCGGCCGTGCAACGCTCAAGGATCAACCCGAACTTGTTGCCCGCCGTTCGACCAACGACGCCAGCCGACCCGACAATATCGGCAAATCTGCGTCCGACTGCGACGATAACCTCGTCGGCCACATCGAACCCATATGTTTCGTTGATGACCGCAAGATCGTCGATCGCAGCGACGCAATAAGCCGCGGGCTCGCGCAGCGCCGCCGCCTTTAGTTCCAGATGCTGGGCCAACCGCTCACGCAAGCGAATGCGGTTCAAGTGCCCCGTCAATTCGTCGTAGCTCGCGGCCCATTCGAGATGCGCCTCGCGCAGCTTGCGCTCCGTGATGTTTCGGACGGTACCGACAACGCGTTCCGTCTGCCCGTTTTGGCCGACAAGGCACACGCCGCAATCCTCGACCCAAACCGGCGCCGCACCCGACTTCATTACGTACTCAAGGTGGAAAGTACCGCCGTCGCCCGGCGGGGTCAGCGCCAACCGGAGCCGCGCTTCAACGGCATCTTGATCGATCAAAAGGTGGAACGTCGCATCGCTCTCATAGTGCTCAAGCTCGCCGACGCCCAGATGCGCGCTCGGATCGCCGCTCCACACGATGTTACCGTCGCTGGGCGTCCAGTCGTAAACGACATCGCCACTTGCGGCGAGCGCTAGACGCAGCCGTTCTTCCTCACCAAGCTCGGCGAGCTTTTGGACGGAATTTGCCTGACGACGAGTGAACACGACCGTATTGCCCCCAACACACGCGAGCCGCTCTTCGCAGACGGGGGTTTCCCCCTTCTCGCACCGTCCCGACATTAAGGTTGCAACGCTTAAGAAAGCGGGAATCTGAGGCGCATCGGATTGCGCCGACATGGCAAAGCCGCCGTTAAGCTTAAAGCATTCCGACTGTCGAGTTTGGCACGCGCACTGCGTTGCTTCCCTGTGAAATGGGGAGCCTCCGCTCATCTTGTTTCAATTCGGCGCGTACGGCGTATTTCGGCCGCGTCGAAAAGCGCCGGTCGCAGCCACCTCCCGCTCAGGCTTAGGGAGCGCGGCCTTTCGGTAGAGGAGTTGCGACCGGCGCGTTGTTTTATTTTGGAAGCACGAGCGTCTTGAGCTCGACGATCATGCGCTCGATTCGCGTCAACCTTTCGTTCATCTCGTCTAGGCGCTGCTCGATGGCCGCAGGTTCCGAAGGCGTCGGCGTCGAAACCCCTGCCCGGCTCGCCACTTCCGCAACCGCAATCTTTAGATATGCGGCCAGAGCCTGCACTTCCGCACCGCGCAGCTCGCGCTGATCCTTCCAAAGCTCGGCCACCTGCTCCTGCGAGAGCTTTAACAGCTGCGCAACATCGTCCCGCGTCGCTCCCAGCTCCCTCAACCGCGCGTCGAACCAAGCCTGATCGAAAAACAATGCCATGATCACCGCCCCCTAAACTGCGGTGCGCGCTTCTCAAGAAAGCTCGCGACACCCTCGCGGTGATCCTCGGTCTGGAACAAGCGGCCCAGCGTGCCCGACACCCAGCTGCCGAACTCCCGTACATCGCGAACCGACGCCCGGCGCAGCCCCTCCTTCATGTAGCGCAAGGCCAGTGGCGGGTTGGACGCCATCCGCTCGGCTAGCGCAAATGCCGAGGCCAACAAATCGTCATGCGGCACCACACGCGACACGAGCCCGATCCGCTCTGCTTCACGGGCAGGAATAATGTCGCCGGTGAACAGCAGTTCTGCGGCCTTCGCGGGCCCCACCAACCGCGGCAGGATCATCATGCCCCCGACATCGGTGACCAGTCCGCGCTTGATGAATATCTCCCCAAACTGCGCGCGTTCGGAAGCGATCCGGATGTCCGCAAACAACGCGAGTTCCATACCCCAGCCGACCGCCGTTCCGTTCACCGCCGCAATGATCGGCCGATCGCACTCCAAAACAGCTTCGGCCGCGGGCGTCAGCCGTGGCCGCACGGATGTCAAACGCGCCTGGCTTTGTTCGCGCTGTGGCCCGGTCATCATCTGCTTGACGTCTTCGCCGGAGCAGAACGCTGGATCCACACCCGTCAGCACCACCGCACGCACTTCGCCGTCGCTTTGGATGTGTCGGAACATAGCCTCCAGATCGGCATACGCACGCGCGTTAAGTGCGTTGCGAACCTCGGGCCGGTTCAGCGTGACGACGCCAACGTGCCCCTTCAATTCGTAAGTCAAATGCACGAAGTCGGGCGGGTTCATGGGGTGAAAGCCTGCACAATGATGAGACGCGTTCACTTTAGCGCGATTTGCCGCCTTTGCACGTGCGGCGCCGCTTTGGCATTGTCCGCCCGCAATGAGCCAAGCCGAAGCCAAAGCGCCCGCCCTCTTCCTGCGAAACCTCTGGTATTTCGCGCTGCATTCGCATGCGCTGAAACAAGGCCGCCTGGTCCACAAAACGATCTTAGGCGAACCCGTCGTCTTCGGCCGCGCGCCGAACGGCGAAGCGTTCGCCTTACGCGATCTTTGCCCGCATCGCGGCGTGCCGCTGTCGAAGGGCCAAATGGTCGACGGCACGATCGAGTGCCCCTATCACGGTTGGCGCTTCAAACCGTCCGGTCAGTGCGCGCTAATCCCATCGCTCGTCGGCGAAGAGGGTGTCGACGCCGCGAAGATCAGCGTTCGCAAATACCCGCTCGCCGAGAAGAACGGCTTGATCTGGGTCTACATGCCCGACGACGCGAACACCGACATTCAAACTGAGGCGCCGAACCTACCGCTCGCCGCAGAAGCAAGACCCGCCCTCATCGAGGCGCAGAACTTCCCCTGCGCGATCGACCATGCGGTCATCGGCTTGATGGATCCGGCACACGGGCCCTTCGTGCACAAAGCATGGTGGTGGCGCTCGGCCAAATCGATCCACGCGAAGGCCAAAAAATACGCGCCATCGCACATGGGCTTCACGATGGTGACCCACAAACCATCCAGCAATTCAGCGCTCTACAAGCTGCTGGGCGGCGACAGAACGACCGAGATTTCGTTCCAGCTTCCGGGCATCCGTGTCGAGCACATCAAGGCCGGCCGCAACGAAGTCGTGGGTCTGACCACTTGCACGCCGTTGAGTGAAACCGAGACGGAAGTCACGCAGACGTTCTTCTGGAACATTCCCTGGATCACGCCGTTCAAGCCCGTCGCGCAGTACGTGGCGCGCGTGTTCTTAGGGCAAGACCGCCACATGGTGACGCTTCAGCAGGAAGGCTTGAAGTTCAACCCGCGTCTGATGCTGATCCAAGACGCGGACGTGCCGGCGATTTGGTACCACCGGCTGAAGAAGGAATGGGCCGAGGCGAGCGCCGCCAAACGGGCCTTTACCAACCCAGTGACCGAAACGACGCTGCGCTGGCGTAGCTAACGCGGCATCCCGCTTGCGACGTGACCCCTGAACCGCGCCGACACTGTCTCATTCGGGGACAGCGGCGCCAGCAGGGTCACCCGCGATGTCGCTTCCCACACTGGGCGAACTTCGTTTTGCGCAGGCACTATTTGAGAGCGAGATGCGGCCCCGCCGCCGCCGCGGACAGGACGAGCTGTGGGCCAAGTTCTTCGACATGGCCGTCATGGTGACGTTCGTATTCTTTCTGCTCATGTAAACGAAAAGGCGCGCCCCAACCGGGACGCGCCTCTCCAAGATTTCTAAAACAGCGGCTAGTTCGTGCCGGCGATGCCGACGCCTGCGCCGAAGTCGCGCTTCGCTGCCACGATGGTCACCGTGAAGCCTGCGATGACGTCCAAAATCGTCATCAGCATCAACATGAAGAACACCGAATTCGAAAAGCCCAGCATCGTGATGAACTGGATGATGCAAACGACCGAAAGCAGCATCGACAGTCCGTGATTGATGATCGACATCGCGTCCGTGCGCGTCGACTTCACGATCTCGACGAAGAGCAAGAGCAAGCTTAGGCCCATGAACACGTCGGCGAACGAGACGCCCCAGGCATCGCCCGAGAACATGCCGATCGTGAAGATCGGCGACGCCATCCAAGCACTGACATTGCCGGGGGTCGCAATCCCCGTCAGCACAACGAAATTGTAAAGAATGAGCGGAAACACCAACAACGGGATGATGTTCAATGCTGACAAACCTCTGCCCATGAGACCCTCGTAACCTCCAGTTTGAAGCCCCCCGGGCTTATCCCGGGAACCTTATCAGCCCAAAGAAGCAAGTGCCAAGCTGGTGATCGCAGATGGCTATTTTGTGGCAGCGGGAGGTTCGCTCCCGTTTTCGCGACCCGCCGCCGCCTTTTCAGCAAATATGAGGTAGAGATTGCGTGCGTAAACAATCAGGCCAAGAGCCTGGCCGGAGATGAAAACGGGATCCTTCTTATATAACGCGTAAATCAGCAACACGATCCCGCCGCCGACGCTGAAGTACCAGAACATCACCGGAACCACGCTGCGGCCCACTTTCTCGCTTTCCCACCACTGCACAAGAAAGCGTGACATGAAGAGGCCCTGACCGGCAAAGCCAATCAGCAGCCAAACGTGTTCCCAGGTGAACCAGTCGGTCATCTATACCTCTTCCACCCGTTCGGGATTGCGCGACCTGCGCTTCAGCCAACGGACGCCGCGCAAATCCGACAGCGACACGAACAACCGGTCCAGCGTTCCGTACTTCGAAACACCGTGCGAGCGCGACCGATGGTTCACGTCGACGTGCGCGATCCGATACCCCTCGCGCAGCATCAAAGCCGGCATGAAGCGGTGGATATGATCGAAGTAGGGCAGCCGCAAGAACGCTTCGCGCGAAAAGAGCTTAAGCCCGCAACCGGTATCGCGCGTGTTGTCGTTGAGCAGCCACTGCCTGACGCCGTTGCCGACGCGCGAGGCCATGCGCTTCATGAAATTGTCCTGGCGCTTGCGCCGTTGCCCGGCGACCAATCCGAGCGCCGGATCGCCCGCCAACGATGACCGCCACGTCGCAAGCAGGTTTGGAATGTCCGCCGGATCGTTCTGCCCATCGCCGTCGAGTGTCGCGATCAGCGCGCCGCGCGCAGCCAACACCCCGGACCGCACAGCCCGGCTTTGACCCGAATTCTTGACGTGGGCGAGCACGCGCAGTTCCGGCGTTTGTGCTTTGGCCCCTCTAAGCGAGGCAACCGTCGCATCGCTGCTGGCGTCGTCGACGAAAATAACCTCGAACGCGACCTTCCCCCGAAGTGCCGCCGTGATCTCGTTCAGCAGCGGAACCGCGTTCTCAACCTCGTTCATGACCGGCACGACAACCGAAAGCTCAGGCGTTACCGTCACGCGCGCCCCCGAGCATCAATCATCGCCGACCGGTCGAACACGTTCCGCTGACTCCTTCTTAGGTGGCGGGCTTATACAAGCGCCGGGGCTTAAACCGCTAGAGCCCAAGCCTCAAGCCCTCGACGAATAGCCATGATGACAGGTATGACCTGCATCGTTACCTTTGGTCGCAGGCGGCGCTCATTCCATGATTGCGCCGTGCGTCTTTTCAGTGGTTAACCGTGACCCATGCCAACACGCCGCTCCGCCGCTTCATACGATTCGTCGAGCCCCTGGTCGCTCGCCCTCGCACACCCGCGCATCGTGCTGGTCGTGCTGTGCCTTTTGATGTTCGTGCCGGGGATCGCGACGATCCCTCCGCTCGACCGGGACGAAGCGCGCTTCACGCAAGCCACGAAGCAGATGCTCGAAACCGGCGACTTCATCGAAATCCGCTTCCAGGACGACCCGCGCAACAAGAAGCCGATCGGCATCTATTGGATGCAGTCGATCACCGCAGGCTGGCTCTCAAGCCCGCCGCACAACTCCGTTTGGGTCTATCGCATCCCGTCGGTGTTGGGTGGCATCTTTGCCGTCCTGTTCGCATTTGGCCTTGGGCGAAGACTGTTCGACGAAGAAACGGCGATGATAGGGGCAGGGCTCTTAGCCTCCTCGATGCTCCTCATAGGTGAGGCCCACATCGCCAAGACCGACGCTGTGTTGGTCGCCTGCGTCACCGCCGCCCAACTCCTCGTCGCGCACTTCTTCATTGCGGCCCGACAAGGATCGCCTCAACCCACGGTCCGAAACTCGGCTTTACTAGGTCTGGCACTTGGGATTGGCATCCTGGTCAAAGGCCCGATGATCTTATTCTTCGTCGGCCTAACCGTGGTCGCACTCTCGTTTTGGGAACGCCGCTGGGGCTGGGTCTCCACCATGCGGCCCATGTTTGCGCTCGGCATCATCATCTTGATCAACGTTCCTTGGCTCGTCGCCATCGGTCTCGTGACCAAGGGCGCCTACTTCCAAGAGGCGATCGGTCAAGACTTCCTCGGCAAAGTTGTCGGCGGACAAGAATCGCATTGGGGTCCGCCCGGCTACTACCTCGTCTCGCTCCTTATCGGCTTCTGGCCCGGCTGGTTGTTCCTCGCGCCCGGCATCGTCTATGCGATCGCCCGCGTGCGCGAAGGCTCGGTGCGCTTTCTGCTGGCCTGGATCGTCCCGGCTTGGGTCATCCTTGAGCTCGCGCCGACGAAGCTTCCGCATTATCCGCTACCGCTTTATCCGGCGATCGCGTTGCTCTGCGGCGCAGCCGTTATGGCAGGTGTTCGTGAGAGCCGCAGCTTCCTCGACAACACGCCGGTGAAACTCGGCGCCGTCGCATGGCTCATGGTCACGATCGGTTTGATCGGCGCCGCACTCTTCTATGTGCCCGGACAGTACGGCACCGGCGGCGGCATCGTTCTCACACTGTTGGCGCTACCCGTTGTCGGCGCAGCCGGTATAGCGGTGTTGTTTCTCCTGCGCGGCGAAGGTGAGAACGCAACCGCGGCGACGGTCGCAACCGGCGGACTGTTCGCGGCGATCTTGCTGGCGGCGGTATTGCCGCGCCTCGACCAACTAATGCTGAGCCAACGCGCGGCCGACCTCATCGCCCGCTCGGGCGCGCAGGCGCAGAACACGACGGTCGCAGGCTTCAACGAACCCAGCATGGTCTTCCAAGTCGGAACAAAAGTGACGCTCTCGCCCACCGGCGCCGAAGCGGCGGACTTCATTACCAAGCATGCCGACGCCCGCGCCCTCATCGAGGAACGCTTGGATCCAGAGTTCCAACAGACGCTGCGCAAGCTGAACGTCGCGGCCGAGGCGCTGGGCAACGTGAAGGGCCTAAACTATTCGAGAGGCGATCGCCTCTCGCTCACGCTCTACCGGCTGCGCAAAACCGGCCCGTGACCGCACTGACCGAGCGGCTGACCAAACTTCCGCCGCTGGCATGGCTTGCGGCGTTGGTCGCCGCAGTCACGCTCTTCCGCCTGATCGTCCTTAGCGTTACGCCGCTGAACTTGGGGCCCGACGAAGCGCAGTACTGGTCGTGGAGTCTGACACCGGCGTTCGGCTACTTCTCTAAGCCCCCGATGATCGCCTGGATCATCGGCGCAACGACAAGCGTCTGCGGCGACGGTGAAGCCTGCATCCGCGTCGGCGCGCCGCTCATGCACGCGATCACTGCGTTCCTCGTCTTCTTCGCGGGCAGAACGCTCTACGACGAGCGCGTGGGGCTTTGGTCCGGCATTGCCTACACGCTGATGCCGGGCACCAGCTTTTCTTCGCTGCTCATCACGACCGACGTGCCGCTCCTGATGTTCTGGGCGCTGGCGCTCTGGGCCTTTGCCGAGTTGCGCAAAAAGACGAGCGTGAAGTGGGCGATCGTCTTCGGTGCGGCAATCGGGCTGGGCCTGCTCTCGAAATACGCAATGCTCTATTTCGTATTGGGTTTGGGTCTCACCCTGTTGCCGACGACGAACGGGCGTTCATTGCTTCTGTCGCGCACCGGCGCGATCGCAGCCCTGGCAGCATTGACAGTCTTTTCACCGAACATCGTCTGGAACGCGCTCCACAGCTTCGCAACCGTCGGCCATACGGCGGCGAACGCGAACTGGAGCGTCGCGAAGCTCTTCAACGTCTCCAACACGCTGAGCTTCATCGCAGCTCAGGTCGGCATCGCAGGCCCGATCGCCGGCGGCCTCGTCGCGTGGGGATTGATCCGCAACTGGCGTGACCCGCGTTACGACAGTGCCGACACGCTGTTGCTCGCGCTCACGCTGCCGATCTTCGCAATCGTGACGCTGCAAGCGTTCATCTCGCGCGCCAACGCGAACTGGGCCGCGCCAGCGTTCGTTGCTCTGACGATACTGTTCACCGCGTGGGCGATGCGCAGAAGCAACACTTTGGCATTGAAAGCGAACGCATGTTTGAATGCAGCGATCGCAATCCTGCTCGGCGCGCTCGCGATGTCGCCTTCATTCGTCGCAGCAATCGGCCAAGAAAATTCCGTGAAACGTCTGCGCGGATGGGAGGAAGCGGGTCGAACGATCGTCACAGCCGCGAACTCAGGTCCGTTCGATGCGATCATGAGCGACGATCGCGAGGATATGGCTTCGCTCTTTTATTACACGCGCGACAGAAACGAAAAAAAGCTTCCGTTGCGCATGTGGCCGAGCGAAACGGCGCGAAACGAGTACGAAGTGTCGCATCGTTTGCGCTCGAACGAGACTGCGAACGTACTTTTCGTCACGCGAAGGAGCGATGTGAGCATCATCACGAACGCATTCGCGTCGTCGACGCGCATCGGCACGCTCGAAACGCGACTCGATTCGAAACGAAAGCGCGTTTTTTTCCTCTTCGCGCTCAAAGGACCGGTCGATTCGACTCTTTTTCCAAAATATTTTGATCGTCCGTCTACGGACGATCAGTGATTCGACTCAAATCATCGTTTTGCGTGTGTCGAACGCACGCGCACTGTTCGCACCAACATCGCAAATGATTAATGCAAAGCGTCGGCAGTCGATCGCTCTCGCGCGGAATAAAAATAGTATCGGAGGCGAGTGTCATTTCGCTTGGTCGTGCGATTACGGGCATTCGCCTAGAGAAGAATTGCTCGATTAGATTCTCGTAGTGTCTGTCAATATGCGATTACTTCACTAGCACGCACCTCGAATACACACTCGATCACGCGAACGACCATCGCTAATCCATTCTTTACTCACCCGATCTATTTGACGATGAGCGAATCGTGCTGCATGATTCGAAATGGTTGGGGAAAGCGCTGGCTGCGCGCGGACTTCGGGGAAAGCAGTCGACCAACTAAGGGGCGTCAGAGCTGCCTATGACAGTGCATACCTTCGTAAAGGGCGCCAACACGGCGGCGCACTTAAGGCCTCCGACGAAGCGCAAGGTGATAGAACGAAGTCCGCCCGCCGGCGCTGACGTCGGCGTTCAGACTTCTCTCTTCTTCCCGCCTCCCGCCTCACCCGCCCTTCCTCAATCCGATTCCGCGACGCCAACACGTAAAGCGAACCGTTTCCCGGTCAGCGCTCAGGCTCGCGAATTCTACAAACGCAATTTCCCGGGCACGACACCCGACGATTGGAACGACTGGCGCTGGCAAGCGCGCAGCCGCATCCGCACGCTCGAGCAGCTTGAGCGGATGTTCGACCTGTCGAAGGACGAAAGATCCGCGGCTTTGCGCCATAAAGGCTCGCTGCCCGTCGGCATCACACCTTATTACGCAAGCTTGATGGCTCATGCCGATGCGTCGGAGCCGCTCCGCCGTACCCACATCATGGTCAACGATGAATACGTGCGTCTGCCGGGTGAAGAAGACGATCCGCTGGGCGAAGACCACGACACGGTCGCCCCGGGACTCGTGCATCGCTACCCTGATCGCGTTTTGTTCCTGACGACCGGCTTCTGCTCGACCTATTGCCGCTATTGCACGCGCTCAAGAATGGTCGGAAATCCGGGCGGCGAGTACAACTTCTCGACCTCGCAGTGGGAAAAGGCGCTCCAATACCTGGAAACGCACACTGAGGTGCGCGACGTCCTTCTTTCCGGCGGTGATCCGCTGTCGATCGGCGACGACAAGCTCGATTGGCTGCTCACGCGCCTGCGCAAGATCAAACACATCGAGTTCATTCGCATCGGATCCAAGATCCCGGCCGTGCTGCCCATGCGCATCACCCGCGATCTCGTGAAGATGCTCAGGAAGCATCATCCCCTGTGGATGAGCGTCCACTTCACGCATCCGACCGAGATCACGCCCGAAACGCGCGAAGCCGCGGCCCGTTTGGCCGATGCCGGCATACCGCTCGGCTCGCAAACGGTTCTGCTCAAAGACATCAATGACGATGTAACGGTGATGCGCGACCTGATGCATGGTCTGCTCACTATGCGCATCAAGCCGTATTACCTCTATCAGTGCGACCCGATTAAGGGCTCCGGCCACTTCCGGACGCCTGTGCACAAAGGGCTTGAGATCATCCAATCGCTTCGCGGTCACACGACGGGCTATGCGTGCCCGATGTTCGTGGTCGATGCGCCTGGCGGTGGCGGGAAAATCCTGCTGGCGCCGGACGCAGTCGCGGGCCGGAACGGCGACGACCTGCTGCTCAGGAACTTCGAAGGCAAAATCTTCCGCTATCCCGACCCAGGCGGCACGCTTGGGCGTAGCAAAGTCGCGCGGGCAGCCGCCGCTGAATAAGCGGCGGATCCCCGAACGATCGATGGCGAGTTAGCCGAGGCCGGATGAACGACGCGCCGCATATCTTGATTATTGTCCCGGAGCTCAAAGAGCTGGAGCCCGACGATAACCTAGCGACCATTTCGACCGCACGCGAACTCGCCAAGCACTACGACCGCTTGGGCTATTCAAACGCGATCCGCCATTTCGAATACTTGCCCCAAACGTTCAAGACCGTGGTCGACGAAGAACAGCCCGACTGCGTCTTCAACCTGGTCGAATCGGTCTCAGGCACCAGCCGCCTGATCCATGTGCCGCCGATCTATCTGGAAGAATTGCGCATCCCCTATACGGGCTGCCCGGCCCACGCGATCGAACTGTCGAACGACAAGGTCCTGGCCAAGCACATTCTTCAGCTCCTGAAGGTGCCAACCCCGCGCTGGGGCACACCAAAGACGCTGCCCGCAGGCGAAGGCGGCACCTGGATCGTCAAGGCCCAGCACGAACACGCGTCCTTCGGCCTAACCCAAGCAAACGTTGTTCAAGGCACGACTGCCGCGATCGCGCGCGCACACGAACTCGCGAAAGAACACAAGATCGAGTGGATGATCGAAGAGTTCGTCGACGGCCGCGAATTCAACGTCTCGATGGTCGAAACACCCGAAGGCCCCCGCGTCCTGCCGTCGGCTGAGATCGTGTTTCAGAACTACGGGACCGACCTGCACAAGATCATCGACTACCGCGCGAAGTGGGACGACCAGAGCTTCGAATACCAAAACACGATCCGCCGCGCCGATTTCTCGCCCGCTGACCGCAGGCTCCTCAAGGAGCTTGAGGACATCAGCCTCAAGGTTTGGGAAGGCTTCGATCTCCGCGGCTGGGCCCGCGTGGACTTCCGCATCGATGCCGCGAACAATCCCTTCGTCATCGACGTCAACGCGAACCCAGACTTGTCGTTGGACGCGGGCTTCATGGCCGCCGCCGGCCGCGCACAAATCGCCCCGCACGAGGCGATCCGCATGATCACCGACGCCGCACTGTTGGCGGGATGACGGCGCCGAAGTTCCGTTCGACGCCGCAGCCGGACGACCCCGAAGCCGTTCGCGAACTCGTCACCGCAACTGGCGTCTTCTCCGGCACCGAAGTCGGCTGGGCCGTCGAAATCGTCGAAACCGCGCTCGCACGTGGGCAATCCGCCGGTTACCACTTTCTATTCGCCGATGGAGCGAACCGCCTGGAAGGCTTCACATGCTTCGGCCCCATCGACGGCACCGACAACCGCTTTGACCTCTACTGGATCGCCGTCTCGCCGATGGCACAAGGCAAGGGGCTTGGCCGCGACCTCCTCGGCGAAACGGTCGCCGCCGCGCGCGCCCTCGATGCGACCCACATATTCATCGACACGTCGACCCGCAACGACTACGCCGCCGCCCGCAAACTCTACGAAGCGCTCGGCTTCAACCACATGGGAACGCTCGTCGACTTCTACAGCGACGGCGACGGCAAGGCGCTGTTCGGACGAAAGCTCTAGACGGTTTCGACGATCGGCTCCGCACGCCGCAAACCAAGCTGCCGCTCGCGCCACACGATGAAGAGCCCCGACGAGATCACCATAACGGCTCCCACATAGACGGCCGCCGCCGGCAACTCGCTGAAGAACAACCAGCCAAGCAAGATCGCCCAAATCATCGCTGCATAGTCGAAATTGGCGAGCGTCGAGGCCTCCGCGAACCGATACGAATTCGTCATCAGCAACTGCCCAACTCCACCTAAGATTCCAAGCGTGACCAGCAGCAAGAATTCGACCCCCGAAGGCGTCGCCCACGCAAAGGGCAAAGTGCACGCGCTGACAATCGTGCAAGCCAGCTGAAAATAGAACGCGATCACGAGTGCCGGCTCGCTGCCCGACATCAAGCGGATAAAGATCATCGTGAAGGCGACCAAGAACGCGTTCGCAAAGGCGAGCATCACGCCCGTCGATGCACCCGCCTCCGAAAAACCCTGACCCAGATGCGGCGAGACCATGACCAACACGCCGACGAACCCGGCACCCACCGCACTCCACCGGTAAAGCCGCACGGTCTCGCCCAGAATGAACGCCGCCAGCACCACAACGATTAGCGGTGAGGCAAAACTAATCGCGGTCACGTCGGCGATCGGCAGGTACTTCAGCGACGAGAAATAGGTGAACATGGCAAGCACGCCACTCGTCGCCCGCCGCGCATGCGACCACGGCAACTTCGTCGCCAAGTCGCCCATGCGCAGGCCCGACACCAGCATCACGACGATGATCGGCACGAACGCGAACAGCGACCGGAAGAACACGACCTGGCCCACCGGAAACGTGTCGCCGAAGCCGCGCGCGATGACCGCCATGAACATAAAGACGAGCGTTGCCGCGACCTTAAGTGCAATGCCGAGAAGCGGATGGGACGACGTCTTGAGATCGACGGCCGTGCCCTTCACAGCCACTTGCGCCAACGGAAGAACAACATCGGCAAGATCGCGGACAGTACGATCATGAGTATCGCGAACCCGTAACCGTACGGCGACTCAAGTTCCGGCATATACTTGAAATTCATGCCCCAAATGCTCGCAAACAAGGTCGGCGGCAGAAACACCGTCGCCGCGACCGAGAGAATACGGATGATCCGGCTCTGGTCGATGTTGACGATGCCGAGCACGGCGTCGAGCAGGAACGTGATCTTGTTCGCGAGATAAGTCGTGTGATCGGCCAGCGATTGCACGTCCCGGGTCATGGTCTTCACATGCCCCTTGAAGTCCTTCGTCGCCTTCGTCTCGGTCGCCTGCGTCAGGAACGCAAGCATCCGCCCGAGGCTGATCAAGCTCTCGCGCGCCTTCGATGTTAAGTCGTTGCGATTGCCGAGATTGACCAGAATTTTCTGATAGTCCCGTGCTGGACTGTTGCCGTTTTGCTGGAACACCTGCTTCGAAAGACCCTCAACGTCCGCACCCACCTTCTCTAAAACGTCGGCCGTTCGGTCGATAATGACCTCAAGCAGCCCCGCCAAAATGAGGTCGCCTCGCGGCCACAGATTGGCCTGCCGGTCGGCCCGGTTGGCGAACGTGTTGAACGGTTGCGGCTCCGAATAGCGCACGGTCAAGAGCCGGTCGCCGGCCAGGATAAAGCTAACGCCTTGGCACTCGGGATCGGTCGATTCCGTTTTTGACAGCACCAGCGCCGTCATGAACGTCGCCCCGTCCTCGTGATAGAGGCGGCTTGAGATTTCGATCTCGTCCATGTCGTCGCGCGTCGGCGGCTCGAACCCGAAGATCGCCTTCACGGCTTCGCGTTCCTGCGGCGTCGGATCGTACATGTCGACCCAGAGCGACTCCTGCGGAACGACGATGGGCTCAACCGCCTGACCGGTACACGTCAGGTTGCGCCTTAGGCAGTTCTCGCGCAGGCCGAACGAGCGAAGCATGGGTGGGCTCTCGAGGGCTTTTGATGGGGCGGCGACAGGGGCGAACGTCGCCACCTTATAACCACCTAGCAAAGCGACCCGCCAGTCGATTTCGCCAGCGGAATCAAGGCGCGGCATTGTTACCGCCGACGTACGGGGACACGACGCAAGGGGTGCGGCTTTCGAGTCACTCTCCCGACTTACCGCATTGCGTTTACGACCCGAAAACGCTTTAGAGGGCATAGGTGGGTGTACCCGAAAGGCTTAGGGCCCTACCGGCAGTAAGCGGCAACGCGAGGTTTTCCAATGGAATTCGGCGATCTTTTCAGCTTCGACAAGAAAATCGTGCCCGGCATCATCAAACCGATCTACTGGATCGGCTTGTTCGCTCTCCCGATCCTCGGGATCATCTATTTCTTGAGCGGGTTCGGCAAACTGTTCACCGAAGGCTTCTTCACGGGCCTATGGGACATGGGCGCGGCGGTCGTATGGGTTGTCATCGGCGTGTTCGCCCTGCGCGTTCTGGCCGAACTCTGCCTCGCGATCTTTGACCTTCACGACCGCGGCACGCCGCCCCCGCCGTCGCAATCGTAACGAGCGACCGGATCGGTTCCATCGCATTTGCCGCCTCGGGCTCCAAGCTCGGGGCGGTTTTCTTTTGGGTTTAAGGCGAAGTTTCGGTCTTTTGCCCACCATCCGGCACGCCGGCTGCCGGAGCACGATCGCCGCGCTGATGGAAGTAGATCGTTTGCGCGAATGCACGAAACGGCGCGGTCCCCAGCGCCAAATTCCAAACCCAGTTCGGCGGCGCAACGTCGAGCATCCGCCTGAGCCAAAGCTTGGTGCGAAAGCGCGGCGCCTCGCGCGCGAGTGCCAGTGCTGGATGCTCGCCGCCCGCATTGATCCAATCGGCCGCAAGCTGCGCCGTGCGCCGTCCGAGGCGCAACGTCTGCACGATCCCGCCACCTGTCAGCGGGGACACGTGCCCGGCAGCATCGCCGATCAGCATCACGCGCCCCACATGCGTCCCCCCGAGCGTCGCGCCCGCGGGGATTAGGCCGCTGCGCCGCGCCACGATCCGCCGCTCGGGAAGGCCCAGCCGCTTGCGATAGACCTCGAGGAACGCGCGCGCGTCGGGCCTCACCCCATGGCGCGCCGCAAGCCCCACTTGCGTGACACCGACACTCGGCGCCGCCCAAGCGATGTAACCGGGCGCGAGCTCGCTATCGAGGAAGCAGTGCAGAAACCGCCCATCGAGCGCGGGCTCCGGCTCCAACTCGAACTCGACGCCCCCGAGGAAGCGCTGGTTCGCATCGAGCCCGAACGCACGCCCGACCGCCGACGTCGCGCCGTCCGCTCCGATCAGCAAGCGCGCGGATAGCCCAAGATCGGGCAGCGTTACCGCGTCATCGGTTTGCTCGGCCCGCTTGAACGCAGCGCCAAGCATCACCTCGGCGCCAGCGCGCGTCGCCTCATCGGCCATCCAGCGCAGCAAGTTCGGCGTGTCGGTTGTGAGGAAGTAGTATCCAGCCGACGAATGGTCCGTGAACCTGCCGTTCGGCGCATAAAGGCGAACCCCACGCACAAGCCGCGTCAGATGCGACGGAACATCCATCTCCTCCGCCGCTTCCTTGACGAGAATGCCGGTCGTTCGTACTTTTTCGCCGGGATCGCGCTTACGCTCCACCACGGCGACCTTAAGCCCGCGCAACGCCGCCGTGCGCGCACAAGCAAGTCCTGCGAAACTGCCGCCGACAATGATCAGGTCAAAGCGGCGCAATCCGCTACTTGCCCTTCGGCTTTTTCTTAGCCGGCGCTTTCTTTTGTTTCGGCAACGGCGCGCCGAACTGCCAAGAATGGCCAAATGGATCGGTGATGACGCCGAAGCGGTCGCCCCAGAACTGATCGGCTGCAGGCATTCTGATTTTCGCGCCGGCCTTCTGTGCGCGCGCCATCCACTGGTCGACTTCCTTGGGCAGCTTCAGCTGAATGAACATGCCCACCGGCGTACCGCCAAAGCTCAGCGGCGTGCTGCTCTTACCGCCCGAATGCTCTGGAAAGTCGTCCGAGAGATAGACGAAGTGCCCGTTGATCTCGAGCTGCGCGTGCATCAAGCGCTTCCCGTCTTCCGCGGGCATCTTCATGACTTCCTTCGCGCCCAATCCCTTCTTGTAGTAGGCGATGGCGCCCTTCCCGTCGCTGACGGTGAGGTACGGCACGTTATTTTTCTGAAGCGGAG
>JANNEL010000223.1:0-1547 GCA_031378595.1 Alphaproteobacteria bacterium | reverse complement strand
GATGATGTTCTACATCATCCCGGCCACCATCGTGAACGTGATCGTCACCGCGGTGATGTGGCGCTTCCCGCTGGACGAGGCCAAGCAAAGCGAACTGCGCCGCATCATCGAAGAGCGCCGCGTGGCCGGGACTGCGATCGGTGCGCGGGTTGGGCTCACACTTGAGGACGAGCCCGAGTTGCCAGCGGCGGCCGCGCCGAAACCCGCGGAGTAGCCTTCGATGGCGGTTCTTGCGGTTGGCGGGGTCGATGTCTCCTACAGCGATCAAGGTGCCGGAGACGGTGTCGTTTTGGTGCACGGGTTTGCCGCGAGCACGCAGGAGAATTGGATCAAGGCCGGATGGGTCGCGATGCTTACCCGCGCGAACCGGCGGGTTGTCGCCGTCGACCTGCGCGGCCACGGGCAGAGCGCGAAGCTTCACGATCCCGCGGCCTACTCGTTGGGGCTGATGGCGAACGACGTGCTGGCCGTCGTCGAGCAATTGCAGATCAAGAAGCCCGACTTGATCGGGTTCTCGCTCGGCGCGCGGGTGGTGCTTGAATTGCTCAGGCAGCGCGGCGACCGGTTCTTGCTCGGCGTGCTGTGCGGCGTTGGCGATCTGTTGATCAACCCGCGGATGGATCGCGATCCAGCGGCGTTTCCTGCCGCGATGGAAGCGGCTTCGGCGGATCAAATCACCGACGATATGGCGCGCCGGTTTCGCTTGTTCGCCGAAGGGCAGGGACAGGATTTGAACGCGCTTGCCGCTTGCTCGCGCGGGCTCAACGCGACGGGCGCCGGTTGGCAGCGCGAGACGTTGGCCGCGATCAAGAATGAAACGCTTGTTGTTGCCGGATCGGGCGACGATCTTGCGGGCTCGCCCGAAGCGTTGGCGCAGTGCTTTGCGAACGCGAAGGGTAAGCGCATCCCGGGCTGCGGTCACATGGATTGCCTGACCCAGCCGATGTTCAAAGCGGCCGTGATGGATTTTCTGGCGGGGGTGCCGGATTGAGCGCGACATGGCGCAGAGTGGTTGGACTCGTTGTCGGTGCGGCGTTGGTTCCGGCTGCACTCGGGTTCCTACTTTTGCGCGTGAGACCGACGCCCTTGAACTGGGATGATGCCCGAATATTGCTCCAGTATGTCGGCTTGCTCACGATGTTCGGCTTCGCGGTGATATTGACCGTCGATGCATTGTTGCGCGCCTTTCGTTGGAGTTGGCCGTTCTTGTACACATATTGTGGCGCGGTTGTTGGTCCGTTGCTTCTGTTCCTCTTGTTGTTTTTGTTGGACGCTATGGGTGCTGGTGCAGCCGATCGGACGGACTCTTATGGCGAGCCGCCTGAGATGCCGATATTGCTTGCGGTTGTGCTTGGCGCCGCTTCAGCGGGTATGTATCGGCTGATTGTTGGCCGAAAGAATGCCGCCTAACAACACCCGCAGCCGCCTGCGAGCAGGATGCCGTCTTTGTGATACGCGTAGGCGACGGCGGTGCGGGAGAGATCGCTCGACTTTTCGAATTCCGATTTGGCTTCGGCGCGCAGGTCTGCGCTGGCGAAGAAGTCGAG
>JANNEL010000215.1:0-1981 GCA_031378595.1 Alphaproteobacteria bacterium | reverse complement strand
CGAATTCGGAAGGCCCCACATGGTGGAGCTCGGTTTCAGCGAAGTATCCGTATTCTTCACCACCTGGAAGTTCGTCACATTGAGAACAGAAACAATTCGTCACGGCGCTTGAGGCGAAGTCGCGCGCCGCCAAGCAGGCCACATCTTGCCTGCCCTGCTATCGGCGGACCGCGATTGCTCGCGCCGTTCCCTCCAGCAGGCCCCGCGCTTTTGGGATCCGGGTCTCCCTGGCCGCTGTGAGGCGGCCCTGCCAAGTTCAATCGGAGGGAAAAAGAAAAACCCCTCCGGAGCGGCTAAGCTCGGGAGGGGTCCAAAGTCTAGGACCGGACAGCCTTCCGTTTGAAGGCTCCTCCGTGAGCGACGCGCGCGCAGACGCATGGCGTGATGACGCCAAGGTCGAATGCGCTCAGTCGATTTTTGGTTCTTCCGTTCATGCGTCGCTCTGGTTTCTCGTTGACGCGGAGTTGCCTCCACGCCCAAGGGACGCGGCTTCTACGCCCCTCGATTCTTCAAGTCAAGCGCGGTTCGTAAGTTTTTTTCGGTGTGTGACGCGAGGTGCCTGCGGGATGCTAAAGTGGTGCCGCCAAAACATTCGAGGACACGCTCATGGACTTTCGCATTCCCTCAGAGACCAAGGAATTGCTCGGCCGGCTTGACGACTTCATCGTGCGCGAGATCAAACCGCTCGAGAACAAAGATGACAACATCCGCTTCTTCGATCACCGGCGCGAGCATGCGCGCCCGGATTGGGATCGCGATGGGCTGCCGCGTCACGAATGGGAGGCGCTTCTGCGCGAAATGCGCAAGCTTGCGGACAAAGCAGGACACCTGCGCCTTGCGTTGCCGAAGGAATACGGCGGACAGAACATCGGCAATCTTGCGATGGCGATTATTCGCGAGCATCTGGCCGCGAAGGGCTTGGGCCTTCACAACGATCTGCAGAATGAAGCGTCGATCGTCGGAAACTTCCCGCAGGTTCTGATGTTCCGCGACTTCGGCACGCCGAAGCAGAAGGAAGAATTCATCAACGGCATGCTGGCCGGCACGCATCGCCCGGCTTTCGGTTTGACCGAGCCCAAGCACGGATCGGACGCGACGTGGATGGAGACGCGCGCGGTCAAGGACGGCAACGGTTGGCGCATTACGGGCGAGAAGTTTTGGAACACGGGTGTTCACACGGCGAGCCACGACATGGTGTTTGCGCGCACGAGCGGGAACGACGGCGATGCACGCGGCATAAGCTGTTTCCTGGTCCCGATGAAGGCCGAGGGCGTGAAGATCGAGTTCTATTACTGGACGTTCAACATGCCGACGGATCACGCGCATGTGTCGTTCAAGAACGTGTATGTGCCGGATGACGCGGTGTTCGGGCCGGTGGACAATGGCTTGGTACTCGCAAGGCACTTCGTGCACGAGAACCGGATCCGCCAAGCAGCGTCTTCGCTGGGTGCCGGCGTCTATTGTTTGAACGAGTGCATCGATTACGCGAAGGCGCGCAAGCCGTTCGGCAAGCCGCTCGCCACGAACCAAGCCATTCAGTTTCCGACGGTAGAGCTGATGACGCAGGCGGAGATGCTGCGCCTCCTCATCCAAAAGACCGCGTGGGAGATGGATCAAATGACGGGGCCGGAGATTCAGATCTACCTCTCCGATAAAGTCTCGATGTGCAATTACTGGGCGAACCGCTTCTGCTGCGAAGCCGCCGACTGGGCAATGCAGGTGCATGGCGGCATGGGCTATTCGCGGCACAAGCCGTTCGAGCACATCTACCGCCACCATCGCCGTTATCGCATCACGGAAGGATCGGAACAGATCCAGATGCGCAACGTCGCCGGCCACATGTACGGCTTCTTGGGCAAGAACAAGAAGGCGGACTAAGCCTGCAATTGATCGTCATGGCCGGGGCACCACCCCGGCCATCTTCGTCTAGACGTGCCCCATCACGCGCTTGGGCTTGTAGGCTTCTTCCAGCGCTTTGATG
>JANNEL010000151.1:0-3910 GCA_031378595.1 Alphaproteobacteria bacterium | reverse complement strand
GCAGGTGCAGAATACGAGAGCGCGCCTTGCGTTTGAAGCGACATGTCGACGACGACATCGGCGAGCGCGATCGAGCCGATGCGCAAGTGCTTCACGCGCGCGACGGTGCCGCGCGACGGACCGCCCAAACCCCAACCGGTGACGGTTTCGATCGTCGGGCTGAAGCGGCCGCGCAACCCATGGCGCAAGACGAACGGTGAGTAGAGGCCGATCGATGTGCGCGAGCCGGTGTCGATATCGAACGAACCTGGGATGCCCTCGATGGCGCCTTCGACTTCGGGCACGGTGCCGTTGAAAACGAACGGCACGGCGATGCCTGCACCGTCGGCGCGCCAGAGGGTTGGATCGGTCAGCGTGAGCGTGCGCGCTTCGTAGTCGATCTTGGCGACCAAGCGCTTGAACAGTTCGTAGCCGATCATGCCGTGAAACGGCACGCCTTCGATTTGGCTGAGTTTCTCCAGCGGAACGACGGCGAAGAGTTGATCGCGAAAGCGCACCTGCCCCAGCGCCATGGCGTTCACCCGCACGAAGGCCGCCGCCTCGCTGAATTCGCCCGCGCCCCAGACGCGTGCGTCACCGACCGGGCGCAGGCTCAGGGAGCGCGCGACCGTCGGTGTGATTACGTTCGAAGCGCCGGTGTCCACCAGCAGCGAGAACGCGCGGCCGTTCAGCTTGACGTCGACATAGACGTGATTGTTGACGAGCCGGAACGGCAGCGTGGATTCGCGCGCGGTGCTCAAGAAGGCGAAGTCCGGCTTCGGCGGCGGGGGGATCGCGAAATCCGCGTCCGTGAAAGCTGGGTTCTGCTCCACCTTCGTCACCACACGCTCCGTCCCGAAGGCCGCGGCGGCGTTCGAAGTGCGAATGCGGTGGGCGATCAAGAGGCCACTTATGGGGCGGTAGTCCTCGTACATCGTCGTGCGCGTTTCGGTGGCGCCGACCTCGATCACGCGGTCGAGCATTTTCGTCTGGGCGTCGAACCAGAGTTCGAACGGCAGCCCGCCTTTCGGTGCGATCTCGAGTGCTTCTTTGATGCGACCGCGGAACAATTGGACACGAAACGCGACCTGCGCCGTCGGGCTGCGCGCGGGGTACCAATAGGCGAGCGCGTTGCGGTATTGCTGCGAGGCGGTTTGCGCGGGACGGTCGCCGCCCTCAGGCACGGTGACGATGCCCGCCGTATCTTGGAACCAGGCGCGTTGACCGTCGAAGCCCTCAGCGCCCGACATCGGCCCCACCTTGAAACGCGTGACGGTGCGGCCGGTGAGGACATCGGTCAGCGTCGTGCCGGTGCCTTCCAAGCCCGATTGGCGCAGACGATAGGTGATCCGGATCGCGCGCAAGGCGTCGAGTGCCGAACCGCCGGCCGCCAGCTTCGTTTGCGCGACGACGATCTGCACATCGCGCGCGGCTGCCCACGGCGCGGCGAGCGCTAGGAGCAGCAACGAAGTCGCGAGGGCTCGTGCGAACGTCATCCGGGCTAAGTATAGCAGCAAACGGCTTCGTCTACTGCAGGGCGGCGTCCAAGAAGCGGAGCGTGTTTTCGCCCGAAACCTTGCGGATTTCTTCTTCGGTGAACTTTGCTTTCAGCATGGCGTCGATTAGGGCCACCGACTCGGATGCGTCGAAGCGCACTGTTGTGGTGCCGTCGTAGTCCGAGCCCAACGCGACGTGGTCGACGCCGATCAGGTCGATCGCGTAGCGCAGCGACTTCACCACGCCGGCCGGAGTCGTGTCGCAGACGGCGCCGTCCCAGTAGCCGATGCCGATGAGGCCGCCTTTCGCAGCGATGGCGCGCATGTGGGCGTCGCTCAAGTTGCGGGGCGAGTTGCAGGCGCCGCGCACGCCGGTGTGGGAGACGACGATCGGCTTCGTTGAGATATGTAGGACGTCATCGACGACCTTTTCCGACGCATGCGCGACGTCGACAATGAGACCCGCCTCCTCGATTGCGCGAACGGCTTGGACACCGAACGGGTTCAACCCGCCTTTGCTTACGCCGTGGAGCGAACCACCCAGGTCGTTGTCGAAGAAATGCGTCAGGCCGATCATGCGGTAGCCTGCGCCTTTCAGTTTCTGGAGGTTTGCGAGATCGCCTTCGAGCGCGTGCGCGCCCTCGATGGCGAGTAAGCCGCCGACGACCGTCTCGCCCTTTGCGCGGCGCGCCAGCAATTGTTGCAGGTCGCCGCGCGTGCGCACGACGATCAGTGCCTTCGGATCGTGCTTGGCGGCGGCGTTCAACTTCTCAGCTTGATAGAGCGCGCGCTCGAGCAGACTGCTCCAGGTCTTCAACGGCCAGAGCTGCACCTTCACCAGCAGTGCGATCTGATCGCTGTCGCCCTTCGTCTTGTTGTAGTTTTGGCCCGACGGCGATTTTGTGACGGCGGAGAACACCTGCAGCGCGAAGCGGCCTTCGCGCAAGCGCGGCACGTCCACATGGCCTGTCGTACCGCGCGCGAGCACGTCACGGTTCCAGAGCAGCGTATCCGAATGCAGGTCGGCCAGATTGAGCCAGGCGTGCAACGCCTTGGCCTCCGCACTCACCTTGTACGGTGCGTGCGGCTCGACCTTGTTCATTTGCGCTTCGACGATCGGCGGCGCCGCGATCAACGCGCCCGCGCTCGCGAGCAGCAACACGACAACGATTCCAATCAGCCAGCGCAGCATCACAAGTCCCTTCAGTCGCCGGACCTTACGAACATTCGTCGTGGCCGGGCAAGCGCTGGAGTTTCTTAACTGTCATGGTCCGCGAAGGCGGACCACCCAAGACTTCAGGTGCCTCACGCTCCACTTCACCGCTGAGCGCGCACCGCGACCAACTCGGCGTTGTCCAGCACGAAACGAGAGCAGAGCCCGGAGCACTCGATGCCCTCGGCAATGCGGAACGTGCCCTTATAGACGGCGTCGATCGGTTTGATCTCAGGGGCCGCTAACAACGACATGTCACGCGGCAGCAGCGATTGAAGCGCAGAACTTACGCTCTCGTCTTCCCGATAGTCCTTGGCGTACCGCACGACGATGCGCTTATCGGGACAGAGCGCATCGCCTGTCGTCGCCGGAGCATGTTCCGGTGCGGCCCAATAGACCACTCTCAACAGAATGACCTGCTCACGGAACTTCTCTGGGCTTGTGACCACATCGCAGAGCGAAATTGCCCGCGCGAACGCATCGCTATCGCTGCGCGCGCCCCATGGGGCAGCGAACGCCAGCAACAGCGCAAATGCAACAACACGTTTCTGTGGCAGCATGCAGACCTCTTACAACGCCGCGGCTGCTGAGGATAGCGGCGCGTCACGGCCGGGCCTGACCCAGCTACCCACGGCCACACGCACTGACGCCTCCACCCCAACTGTCTTGGTCCGCGAAGGCGGACCACCCACGACTTGCAGCGGTAACCGTTGAACGGGATTTTGTTCAGAAGCGCGGCGGCGGAAAAGGCGTGGGTGGTCCGCCTTCGCGGACCATGACAGTTATGGTTGTCAGCGGAGCGGATCGTAGGCGCCGTGCCAGTGGCCGTTTGCCGGTGGCCCGCGCAGCGGGTCGTAGTCGCCATCTGCGGTCTTGGGGGCGGTGCTGATGTCTTCGGGGCTGGCGGCGGCGCGGAGCATCATGAGGGCGATGCGGGTGGCCGAGAGGAGGTCGTCGCGTTCTTTGACGATGAGGCCGTCCTTGCGGTGGTAGAGGCGGAATTCTTCGAACCACTCGCTTAAGTGCGCGAAGACTTTCAGCCGGCCGGTTTTCATGCGGTCGAGCATCGCCATGATGCCAGCTTCGAGACCAAGGCCGCCGTCGCCATGGGTCGCGTGGCTGCTAAGCATGTTCAGCGCTTGTGCGCGGTACTGCGCTGCCAACGTGCTGCCGGAACCCTTGTCGTGCTGCGTTCCATCGTGCGGCCAGGCCCATTTGAAGC
>JANNEL010000490.1:0-3459 GCA_031378595.1 Alphaproteobacteria bacterium | reverse complement strand
GCGGGTTCACGCCCTATCCGGTGATGAGTGCGCTCACGCATTTTCCGGAAGATTTTGGTGTCGTCCCAGTCTGATTTTCCTGCTGGCGATCCAAGCGAAGGCTCAGTCGCCAGTCCCCACGGGGACGCTTTTCGGATGCGTTTCCAGACAAGACGCCGTCGCGCGAGCCACAAAGGCGAAAAGCGCGCCTGAAAGGCGCAATGGTGTACACGCCGGTCTTGGGGGCTCATGCCCTGCACTAAGACACTGCGTCGCAACGCACCTGTTCCGCGAGCGGCGGTTGCTTGATGTTTCGCCGTCGCCCTTGATACCTTGTCTTGACGTGAGGGAGACTTCGGCAATGCGCATCGCGCTACTCATCGTGTTCTTTGTGGCCGCAATAGTTGTCGTCGGTGGAGCGCTTGTTCTTGCCTTTGACGAGCCGATTTCTCCGCCGGAACTGACGTCGGTGACGCGCGCGCTCGATGCAGTCGATTTCAGCGCGCTGCCGGAAGTGCAGACTTTCAAGGCGCGCGATGGAATGCCGCTGGCGTTCCGGGTCTATTCGGGGCAAGGCAACGATACGGCGGTGCTAATCCACGGCGCGACATTTACGTCCGCTT
The DNA here is from genome assembly GCA_031378595.1 of Alphaproteobacteria bacterium. GTDB lineage: Bacteria > Pseudomonadota > Alphaproteobacteria > Micropepsales > Micropepsaceae > SZUA-430. Next base: position 2,857 of record JANNEL010000490.1, on the reverse strand, counting down.
CGATGCACGCAGTTGCCAGTGCCCTGCAAGCACGAGGCGCGACCACTTATTCGCTGGGGATGCGCGGGCATGAAGGCAGTGGCCGAAAAGGGGACGTCGACTATATCGGCCAACTTGCAAACGACATCGACGACTTTATGCAAACGCTACCACCGAGGAAGACCGGAGAGCGGCGCGTCTTGCTTGGCTTCTCGGCTGGCGGGGGACTGGCGTTGGCTTTCGCGGGTTCGCCGGAAGGTAATGCGTTCGATCGCACGGTACTTATCGCGCCGGCACTAGCGTACAACGCGCCGACGGCGAGACCCGGCTTCGGCGGCTTAGTCAACTTCCCGATGCCCCGCGTCTTGGTGTTGCTTGCTCTCAATCAAATTGGAGTCACGGCATTTAACAATCTCGCGGTGAACGCCTTTGCGGCTCCCGAAGGCGCCAAATATTCCTCCACGCGCACCTACACGTTTCGTATGGCAGCGAGCTTCGGCTCGGGTCCGCGTTTCCTCGACCACCTTCGAGCAGTACGCGGTTCTGTCACGCTTATCGTTGGCAGCGCCGATGAGGTCTTCTTTGCCGATCAGTATGAGCCGCTGCTCAGGCCCGCGCGGCCGGACCTGGACCTGACGGTCATCCCCGGCCTCAATCACATGGATGTAGTCATCAAGCCTGCTGCAGTGGACCTGATCGCGAACAAGGCGCTTGCACCCTAAGGCGAAAAAGTGGGCCTTTGGCTTCCGCTGCATCCGAAGGCGGACTAACCAAAGAACGAGAGTTTTGCGGGTCGGGCGCCACCCCCACGCGACCGCAATCGGCGAAATTTCTGCCGTAGCGTCAAAGCGAAACGGCGGTAATCCAGATTTTGCGGCACGTGATAAAAGCTCTGCGCCGGAGTAGAGTAACGCATGGCGTTGGTCGATGAACACGATCTGGGTACACCGCCGTCGAAGGACGAGCATTACGTCCGGCTGACGATCGACGGACGTGAGGTCAGCGTGCCCGTTGGGACTTCGATCCTGCGGGCGGCGCGGGAGGCCGGCATCGGCGTGCCGAAGCTTTGCGCAACCGACAGCGTGAAGGCGTTTGGGTCTTGCCGGTTGTGTCTCGTGGAGATCGAGGGGCGGGCTGGGACGCCGGCTTCGTGCACGACGCCGGTTGCTGCGGGGATGCGCGTGAAGACGCAGACGCCGTTGCTGAAGGATCTGCGGCGCGGCGTCATGGAGCTTTACATCTCCGACCATCCGCTCGACTGCCTGACGTGTGCCGCGAACGGCGATTGCGAGTTGCAGGATATGGCGGGCGCGGTCGGCTTGCGTGACGTGCGTTATGGCTATGCGGGCGAGAACCATCTCGTTCAAGAGAAAGACGAGTCCAATCCCTATTTCACGTTCGATCCGGCGAAGTGCATCGTGTGTTCGCGCTGCGTGCGGGCATGCGAGGAGACGCAGGGCACGTTCGCGCTGACGATCGACGGGCGCGGATTCGCGTCGAAGGTTTCGGCCGGGATGGCGGAGGACTTTCTTGCCTCCGAATGCGTCTCGTGCGGGGCCTGCGTGCAGGCGTGTCCGACGGCGACCTTAAGCGAAAAATCCGTGATCGAGATCGGTGTGCCGGAACATTCGGTCGTGACGACCTGCGCCTATTGCGGCGTCGGCTGTGCGTTCAAGGCGGAGATGCGCGGCGAGGAACTTGTGCGCATGGTGCCGTTCAAGGACGGCAAAGCGAACCACGGGCATTCCTGCGTGAAGGGACGCTTCGCGTGGGGTTACACGACGCATCGCGAGCGGGTGCTGAAGCCGATGATCCGCGCGCGGGTGGATGAGCCGTGGCGCGAGGTCGAGTGGGACGAGGCGATTGCCTACACCGCCTCCGAGTTCAAACGTATTCAGGCGAAGTACGGACGGCTCGCTGTCGGCGGGGTGACATCGTCGCGCTGCACGAACGAAGAGACGTTCTTGGTGCAGAAGCTGGTGCGGGCGGCGTTCGGGAACAACAACGTCGATACGTGCGCGCGGGTGTGCCACTCGCCGACCGGCTACGGGCTTAAGACCACGTTCGGGACGTCGGCGGGTACGCAAGACTTCGACAGCGTCGACCATGCGGATGTGATCGTCGTGATCGGGGCCAATCCGACGGACGGACATCCGGTGTTCGCCTCGCGGATGAAGAAGCGGTTGCGCGAGGGGGCGAAGCTGATTGTGATCGATCCGCGGCGCATCGATCTCGTGCGCATGCCGCATGTGGAGGCGTCCTACCATCTGCCGCTGAAGCCCGGAACGAATGTCGCAATCCTGACGGCGCTCGCGCATGTGATCGTGACGGAGAGCCTTGTGAACGAAGCGTTCGTGCGCGAACGCTGCGAGAGCGATGCGTTCGCAGGCTGGGCGGAATTCGTCGCGCTGCCGCAGAACAGCCCCGAGGCGATCGAGAAAGTCTCCGGCGTGCCGGCGGCGACAATCCGCGGGGCCGCACGGCTTTATGCGACCGGTGGTAACGGCGCGATCTACTACGGGCTCGGCGTCACCGAGCACAGCCAGGGCACGACGGCGGTGATGGCGATTGCCAACCTTGCCATGGCGACGGGCAATATCGGGCGGCCAGGCGTTGGCGTGAATCCCTTGCGTGGACAGAACAACGTGCAAGGCGCGTGCGACATGGGTTCGTTCCCGCATGAGCTTTCGGGTTATCGCCATATCTCGGAAGAGCCGGCGCGGGCGATGTTCGAGGCGCTGTGGCGCGTGCCGCTCGACAACGAGCCGGGCTTGCGTATCCCGAACATGCTAGACGCCGCGATCGAGGGGCGGTTCAAAGGCATCTACATCCAAGGCGAAGACATTCTGCAGTCCGATCCGAACACGAAGCACGTGGC
>JANNEL010000141.1:0-6207 GCA_031378595.1 Alphaproteobacteria bacterium | reverse complement strand
TCCGACCGGTTGGAGATGGTGCACAAGGGCCTCGGTGAAATGCAGACGCTGGCGATCGGTGTCGGCGATTTGAAGCGCGTGATGTCGAACGTGAAAGACCGCGGCGGCTGGGCGGAAGTCCAACTGGGCGCCATGCTCGAACAAGTCATGGCCCGCGACCAATACGTGACGAACGCGAAGGTCGAAGTGGGCGCCACCGAAATGGTCGAGTTCGCCGTGCGCATGCCGGGCGGGTCCGACGGCGCCGACGTGCTGCTCCCGATCGACGCAAAGTTCCCGAAGGAAGCTTACGAGCGCCTGATGGCCGCCTGGGATGCCGGTGACAGCGAAGCGGCGCGCGCGGCCAGCGACGAACTCGCGGGCGTGATCGAGAACGAGGCCAAGCGCATCTCGTCGAAATACATTCGCCCGCCGGCAACGACCGATTTCGCCGTCATGTATCTGCCGACCGAAGGCTTGTTCGCCGAAACGATGCGCGTCGCCGGTCTCGTCGCGCGGCTGCAGTCGAAGTATCGCGTGACCGTCGCGGGCCCCACGACGCTGCATGCGCTCTTGAACAGCCTGCAGATGGGCTTCCGCACACTCGCGATCCAAAAGCGCTCCAGCGAAGTCTGGCGCGTGCTCGGCGAAGCGAAGACGGAGTTCCAGAGATACGCCGAAGTCTGGGACAAGCTCGACAAGCAGCTGCAGTCCGCGCAAAAGACGATCCACGAAGTCGGAACGCGCACCCGCGCTGTCGAACGCAAGCTGCGGCAAGTCGAGGTGAGCGATCTGCCGTCAGGCGCGCAACCGACGCTCGATCTCGTACCGCCGGAAGAGCCTGAAGAACCCGTGCCGCTGCGCCGTCTGCAGTAACTAGCCGCCGCCGCAGTCGATCGGCATCGGCCGCTCGGGCTGGGATGAACGCAAACCCTCGCCGAGCACGGCGTCGAGCGTCGCCTTCAGCTTCTGGGCTTGCGCCACGTTGAACGGCAAAAACGGCGCCCTGTTGACCAGGAAGTCGCACGCCGCCGGGTTCAACACCCAGTTCATCGGCGCCGTCTCGCCCTTCGCCGTGTTCGGGCGCGGTAGCGCGATGTGGATCAGCCGCGTCTTCGGGTCGTTCGCTGCAGCCGTCTCCGCCTTGCAGAAATCGCGCTTGAGAATGTTGAGCGCGTCGCGTCCATGCGCACTGCGCGTGGCGGCAAGGCCCAGCAACGGCGCCATCGACTGCGGCACGATCGAATGATCCTCCGCCCGCGCGGCAGGCACCAACCCCGCGTATTCGACCGCCTGACACTGCGCCGCCCGCACCGGTTCGTCGCAACGGATCGTGATTTGCGACCCGTCGACCGCGACATCTTCCATCATCGTGCGGCAGGCGTTTGCGTACAGCCGCGGCGGTTGATCCGTCTCGACGTCGTTGCTGATCACGACCACGATCGGAACCACGTTCAGCGTCGGGTCTTCCGCGTTCAACTCCTCGATCGCGCGCGCAATTTCCCAAACCGTCCGCGCGCCGTAGTTCTCGAAATAGCCGCCGTCGATGATCTGATAGGCGGCACCACCCATCTTGTCCGAACTGACGAACCGTCCGGCGGGCGAGATAAACGGAAAGCGCGCCGAGTTCGTGACCGCGGTGGCCATCCGGATGTCGTGCCCCGCCATCGCCAGGAAGTCGCCGCTGTCGGCGAACAGTTGCTTATCCGCCGGCGAACGGATCGTGGAAGTGATCAGCCGCTTGCCCGAAACGACATCCGTGCCATTCAACAGCAGGTGCGGCAGCAGCTCGACCGGCGTGCGGCTGTCGCTCTGCGGCGAGAAGCGCAAGCCTAAGAACCCATCCGGCACATGCCGGGGCAGGGCGAACCCCTTGTCCATCGCCCACATCGCATCGAACGTATCTTCAAGCGCCGTGTTGCGATCGGGAATGCCGGCCCAGGTCCACAATGGGCCCACCATGCTGCCGAACATGTCGTTCAAGAAGTAGGTGGCAATCGATCCCGAAAGCAAATCGCGCGTCGCAAAATGCGCGACCGCGGTGCGCGTGATGGGATCGTCCCAATCGACGGTGCCGTCCTCGCGTCCTTGCGCGCGCACGAGCCGCGCATAGCTCGTGGCGCCGAGCGCCCCACCCGAGACGCCGCTGATCGCAAAGAGGTTGCGCCCAAAATCGCCGTTCGTCTTGAAATCGAGCATGCGCATCGACGAGATCAGCCAAGCCGCGGCCCGGCTCGCACCGCCCGATGCCGCCACAATTATGACGGGCAGCCGCTCCGTTCGCGTGGGATCGGTGCGCCGCCGCGCCGCCACCCACTCCTGAAGCGCGGCCTTCAGATCGGGCCGGCAGACCGTCCTGACGCCGCCCGCATTGTTGCTCTCCGCACACGGCGCAGAACCCGTGGGCTCGTTCAGTTGCGTCTCGCCGAGCCGCACGACGTGCTTCTCAAGCACCCACGGCGGCGACAGAAACCAGAGCCCGAGCGCAAACGTACCGAGCACACTCGCAACACGCTTCATCCGGTGCGCTTCGCCCGGCGCGAAATGCGTGGCGTCGCCGCGGTTGAAGAAGAACCGCACGACATAAATCAGCCGCTCGACAAGATCGCGCATGATGGCGAGCGCCATCACGAGCGGCCCGACCGCAAACGCAAGCGAAGCAATTGCGGTCGTCGGTGCGTCGAATTGCGCGACGGCACGCGGCGCAGTGCCCACCACCGCGAGCGCTACAAAACTGCACGCCAGCGACAACACCGCGAACGGCCAACCGAACGGCGAGAACGCCAACACCCGCGCCGCGCGCGAGCGTTTCATCCACGCCGGCGCTTCGAAGGCGTTCATCCACCGGAATTCGGTGCGGTACAGCACGAACACATAAAGTAGCCCGACAAGCCCGAAGCTCAGAAGCTCAGCACCCAAAAGACCGCTGAAGAAGTGTCCCGTCCGGAAGGAGAAGAGGATCGGCAACACCGTCATGCCGCCCGCGAACAGCAGCGCCATGCGCGGCGCCCATTCGTAGGACCACTCCGTTGGCTCGTCTTCGTAGTGTCGCGCGTGCCTGCGCAGGTCTTCGTCTTCGTCGTCGAAGAGGTCGGAATGCGCGGCTTGTTTGCGCAGGATGCGCGCCTTGTCCGTCTCGCCGCGGTTCATCTGCGCCGTCAGTGCCGCGCGCGTCCAAAACCATGCGGACAAGCCCAGCGTCATGGCCGACAGCGCGAACAAAAACGGCCGCGCCGAAATCTGCAGCCGCCAGATCGGGGTCTCCATCCCGGCGAACATGTCCGGCATCTGCGGCGGCAGCCACACGGCGGCGAACGCCACCGCGGGCACCAGCACGCCGATCGGTTCCTCCGCCCAGCGGAGCAACAACTGTTCTGCTCGCCTTAACGCGCGCGAAAAGCTCATGCGCGAATCACCTTCCCGCTACAAGTCATTGTCGCGCGCGTCAGGTCGCACTGGACAGTCCGGCCAGGCCCGCTATCTACAGGCGCTGTGACGCCCGTCCGCCTTCGAAAGCGGGACGGTGCGTCCAAGACACGCTCAATTCAGGCCGTCGGGGAACGATCCATGGACTATTTGGTGCAGTTGGCGGCCGATCCGGCCGCGTGGGTGGCCTTGGTCACGCTGATCGCGATGGAGGTCGTGCTCGGCATCGACAATCTGATCTTCATCTCGATCCTGACGAACAAACTGCCGGAGTCAGATCGCCCGCGTGCCCGCCGCATCGGCCTTGGCCTCGCGCTGATCATGCGCCTGCTCCTTTTGAGCACCGTCGCCGTCATCGTCCAGTTGACCGAACCGCTGTTCGAAGCCTTCGGCCACGGCTTCTCGTGGCGCGATCTGATCTTGATCGCTGGCGGTCTCTTCCTCGTGTGGAAGTCGACGAAGGAAATTCACCACACCGTCGACCCCGCGCCGACCGACGACGTGTTCGACACGCACGTGACCAAGATGGCCTTCTCGGCCGCAATCGGTCAGATCATCGTGCTTGATCTCGTCTTCTCGATCGACAGCATCGTCACCGCGGTCGGCATGACGGACCACATTCCCATCATGATCATTGCGGTCGTCATCACGGTCGCGATAATGCTGGTCGCAGCCACCCCGCTCGCGAATTTCATCAACGCAAACCCGACGATCGTCATGCTCGCGTTGAGCTTCCTGTTGATGATCGGCATGGCGCTGATCGCCGACGGCTTCGGCTTCCACGTGCCGAAGGGCTACATCTACGCCGCGATGGGTTTCTCGGCAGCGGTCGAAGGGCTGAACATGATCGCGCGCAACCGCGCGAAAAAACGGGCAGGGTCGAAAACGAAGAAGAGCTAGCGGCTCCGCTCGCTCGGCGTCAGCTTGACGTCGATCCGTTGCCCGCCGCGCAGCACCGAGGCGTTGATCGTCCGCCCGATCGATTGCGCGTTCAACCGGCGCAACAGATCGTCGACGCCTTCCGTCGGCTTCTCGTCCAGCGCGACCAAAATATCGCGCGAAAGAATGCCAGCTTGAGCAGCCGGGCTTCCCGGCTCCACATGCGTAATCATCGCGCCCGAACCGCCGGTGCTAGCGGCCAGCTGCAATCGCCGAGGAATCTGCATCGTCTGCGCCGCGACGCCGATATAGCCGCGCCGCACGCGGCCATGCTTGACGAGTTCGCTCAACACGAAACTCGCCGTATTGCTCGCCACCGCAAAGCAAATGCCTTGCGCGCCCATGATGACGGCCGTGTTGATGCCCACGACCTCGCCCCGCGAGTTGACAAGCGGCCCGCCCGAGTTGCCGGGGTTCAGCGCCGCATCCGTCTGGATGACGTCGTCGATCAGCCGCCCCGAACTCGCGCGAAGCGACCGGCCCAACGCGGATACCACGCCCGCAGTCACCGTCGACTCGAACCCAAGCGGATTGCCGATCGCGATCACCAGGTGTCCGGGCTTCAGCGTCTTCGAGTCGCCCAGCACAGCCACCGGCAGTTTCGCGTGCGCATGCGCATGCAAGAGCGCCAAATCCGTATGCGGATCGTCGCCGATCACGCGCGCGTCGAACGTGAGTTGGTCGGGCGTGGTCAACCGCGCGCTCGAAGCGCCTTGCACGACGTGGCTGTTCGTCAGCACCAACCCGTCGGACGAAGTGATGACGCCCGATCCGGTTCCGCCGCGGCCGTTGCCCTGCGCTTCAACCCGCACAACGGCTGGCCCCACGCTCTCCGCCACCGACGAGACCGTGCGTGAATAGGCGTCGAGCAACGGCTCGTCGTGGTCGGCGGAACCGCGCGCAGCAGGCGCCGGCTCACCGGCGCGGTTCGGTTGCGAGAGAAACGAGATCGTGCGTGAAAGAGCGGACATGACAGCTTAAGATCGTGCGTGCCCGCCGGTTTTCAACCCTGGACTTTTTCTGGGGCAGCACAAGGAATGCCCTTCGCCATGAGCGCCCCACGCAACATCGCCGTCATCGTCGGCAGCCTGAGAAAAGACTCGCTGAACCGCAAAGTCGCGAACACGCTAATCGAACTCGCGCCGGAAACGCTCAAGCCCGCCATCGTCGAGATCGGCGCGCTCCCGCTCTACAACCAAGACCTCGACGACACGCCGCCCGCGGCCTGGACGGCGTTCCGCGAGCGGATCAAGGCGGCGGACGGCGTTCTGTTCGTAACGCCCGAACACAACCGCTCCGTCCCCGCCGCGATGAAGAACGCGCTCGACGTCGGCTCAAGGCCCTATGGCAAGAACGTATGGTCCGGCAAACCCGGCGCCGTAGCCAGCGCCTCGCCGGGAGCGGCAGGCGGCTTCGGCGCCAGCCACCACCTGCGCCAATCGTTGGTGTTCCTGAACGTCCCCGCGATGGCTCAGCCGGAAATCTACCTCGGCGGCGCCGACAAGCTGTTCGACACAGAAGGCAAACTCACGAACGACCGTACGCGCACGTTCCTGCAAAGCTTCATGCAGGCCTACGCCGGCTGGGTACACGCGAACGCGAAGGCGTAGCCGGAGCCCCCATGTCCCTCACGCTCTACTACCACCCGCTGTCCTCGTTCGGAAATCCTGGGACCGCGGACGTCCCCGTCCGCTCTTTTCTGACTCGCCGTAATGCGTGCGCTTGACTTCAGTAAGACCCGACGAGGCCGACCGCGGTCCCAGGGACTCAACTCATCCAGATGAGCAATCCTTGGCCCTTCGCCGCCGCGTCCGTCACATACGACTTCAGCTGTGGGAAATAGTGGTTGAGGTCTTCTTCCGA
>JANNEL010000139.1:0-2294 GCA_031378595.1 Alphaproteobacteria bacterium | reverse complement strand
GTGCGGCAAATTCAACACGGTCCGTGGCGGAAAAGTTGCCACTTTTGTCGGCAGCGAGATTGCCTTGATTGGCCTGGGTTGCGTCGCAGTCGTGCCACTTTTTTCGCCAGACTGGCGGCAATGAAAACCATGATCGCTACTGCCCGCACCCTGGGCGTCCTGGCTGGCCTTTCCATCCTTGGCGCATGCGACGCCGCCCCACAAATCCCGCAGACGGTTAAATCCGCCGCCAATGCCCTGTTGGGGCCACCCGATGCAGACCCAAGCGTCAACAAGGATTGGCGGAACCCGAAACTAAGCTATGGCTTGCGCCTATCAGCGGCGGCTGAGGAGCGCGCGACCCACTCGGTGGTTTACGACGCGTCTTATCAGCAGCTGCCATATCCGAACGGCGACGTGTCGGCCGACCGTGGCGTGTGCGCGGACGAAGTGGTGCGGGCCTATCGGCTGCTCGGGGTCGATCTGCAGCGCCTGGTGCACGAAGATATGGGACGCGCCTTCAGTGCCTATCCAAAGCGTTGGGGCCTGAAGACGCCGGACAAGAATATCGATCACCGGCGCGTACCCAACTTGGCCACGTTTTTTTCGCGGCACGACGCATCCTTGCCCGTCACGGCGAACGGTGACGACTATAAGCCCGGCGACGTGGTCGCGTGGGCGCTTGCCGACGGCCGCCCGCATATCGGGATGGTGACGAAGCGTCGCTCGGCGGACGGGAAGCGTCCGCTTGTGATGCACAACATTGGCTTTGGACCGCAGATCGAGGACATGCTGTTCGGCCTCACGATCACCGGCCACTACCGTTACCATCGAAAGGGTTCGGCGCGCCATTCTTGACGAGATAGCGCACAGCTTCGGCGAGCGAGCGTGCGTCGATCAATGCATCGTGCGCGAGGCCTTGCGAGACGGAGCCAACGTGTTTGGCAAGCGTCCCTGATGAAACACCGGCGAGCGTGATGCCGATGTCGACCAACCATGTTCTGAGATTCACGGCAGTCGTGTTCGTCCAAAGCTGCGGCTTGCCGAGCAGTTCCGCGTTGCGTGCGATGACGCGATCGTCGCGTCCGTAACAATACATCCGGCGTTTGCCTGCAAACGCCGCGAACGCCTTTACGCCGGTTGCGAAGTCAGTCCCCTCTGCCGCCAAGCGCTCGTTCGTGATGCGGGTCAGATCAACGAAGTAGTCCGATAGTACCTGGTTCTTGACCGGCCGGATCAGCACCGCGAACGACGCCACCTCAGTCAGCGTCTTGGCGTCGATCCGCAGGGCGCCGATTTGAACGATCTCTCGGAATTCGCCGGGCCCGGCCCAGTTTCGTTCCACGGAACCCCGCCAAGCGGTGAATTCCGTATCAAAGATGACGACTTCCGTTTCCATTTCTGTCCGCTTCGCATGTGCGAAACGCGGGTGCAAGTGACGCGGCAAAGAAGCGGACTTGAAGGCCGATTTGTGGCTATATCCGCGCCGCTTGCTCACTCGGCCGCCCGATCGATTCTGCGGCCCTTCTCTATGGCTGGACATGACCGCTGCACTGGAAGCCGACCTGCAAGGGTTCTCTCAGTTCGTGCAACATTTCTTCGCCGGTGCCGCGCCGGAAGACCTTGCCGGGTTTACGAACGACATGCAGGCGGGGGTCGCGCGACTGTTTTGGCGCGCCGCCGCCGAGCGCAAGCCCGGCACAACGTTCCTGCGCGTGTTCACCCCGGACGCTCAGCGCGACGGGTTCACCGCACCGATGACGCTGGTTATCACGATCAACGACGACAAGCCGTTCCTTGTCGACTCGACGCTGAGCGAACTCGGCGAGCGTGGCTTGAAAATCAAAGCCGTGTTTCATCCGATCTTCAAAGTGAAGCGCGATGCGAACGATGCATTCCGCAGCTTCGTATTCGACGGTAGCGACGCGCCGGCGGAGAGCATGATCTGCGTCGCGATTTCACGGATCGGGACGGCCGAGCAGATCGCCTCCATCCAAGCCGGCGTCTCGGGCGTGTTGCACGACGTGACAGCTGCCGTTTCCGATTGGAGGGCGACGCTTGGCCGGGTCGACGAGGCAATCGCCGATCTGACGAAAAATTCGCCACCGGCACCGCGCGAAGAGATCGACGAAACGATCGCGTTCCTGCAATGGCTGAAGCAGAACCATTTCACGTTCTTAGGCGCGCGCGACTATGCGTTCGATCCGAAGGGAGACGGGCAGTTGAGACCATTGCCCGAGACTGGGCTTGGACTGTTGCGCGATCCGGAGCGGCGCGTGATCCGGCGAGGCACGGACCGCGCAACGATGACGCCG
>JANNEL010000081.1:0-3837 GCA_031378595.1 Alphaproteobacteria bacterium | reverse complement strand
TTTCAGTTTAGGCCGAGATCTTTGATCGCGCGATCATGAAGGCGCCATACGCGACGAGCCCCGCACAGATCAGGTGGAAGTGGTTGAAGGGGCCGATGAGCGTCGGGTAGGGCTTCAGGAATTCCCAGAAGAAGCGCTGTGCGCCGTAGGTGATGGCGAGCCAATAGAAGCCTTGCCGCTTGGCCCAGTCGTGGCGTTGCCTTAAGCCCCATGTGAAGGCGGCGAGGAACAGTAGCATCGACAGGGACTCGTACACCTGCACCGGATGGCGAGCGATGCCGTCGCCGAGATCGACGGCCCAGGGCAGCGTCGTGGGCGTGCCGAACGTTAGGTCGGGGAGCCCTGCGAACAGGCAGCCCCATCGGCCGACGGCGACGCCTGCTGCGAACGGGCCTGCGAAGACGATGCCTGTGGATATGCGGATGCCGCGCGCGCGTTTGTAGATTTCGACGCCTGCGATCGCGCCGACCAACGCTCCCGCGACGGAGTGGGCGAGGGCGAAGACCGCTTGCCCCACGAACGTGAAAGAGCCCGCGAGATAGGCGCCCGAAATCGCTCCGACGGCCAGGCAGGCGAAGTAGCCGCCGTCGGCTACCCGCGCGACCTCTGCCGTTACCTCCCGTAGGCGCCAACGATAGAGCACGACGCCGACCGCCATGCCGGTGCCCCACGCAAGCGCGTCGAAGGCCAAGTGAAACGCGGGATCGGTGGGGACGTGGATCATCTAAAAAACTGCAGCAGCATTTCTTTGCGCGGCGCGCAGCCGATGGGTCATGGCGTCTGGCTCTTGGCTTATGGCTGCTGGCTTATGGAATATGGCTTATGGCTTATGGGGCCAAGGGTGGTTACGCGGGTGGGGTTAAGGCACCCCTTAAGGGTCTGGAAAAATCTCACGCCGTTTCAATCACTTGTATGTGCCGCAAACTTTGCTCAAACCGGCTTCAAGGGTTCGTGGCTGTTTGCCGGAAGCGTGACGCGGATCTCGTCTCCAACGCTTACGTCGCCGCCTGCGATCACCACGGCCATGATGCCGGCCTTGCGGATCAAACCGCGTTCGGGATGGCGTTCGAGCACGGCTTCCATGAGGCCTGGCTGAAGGCCGTCGAGCTGGGTGCAGGGGTTGCGGAGGCCGGTGAGTTCGATCGCGGCGTTACCGATGTGCAAGCATGTGCCGCGCGGTAGCGCCAGAAGGTCGAGGCCGCGGGTCGTGATGTTTTCGCCCATCTGTCCCGGGGCGATGTCGAAGCCCTTCGTGCGCAGTTCGTCGAAGAGTTCGGCGTGCATCAAATGGACTTGGCGCAGGTTTGGCGCTGTCGGGTCGCTGCGCACGCGGGAGCGGTGCTTGACGGTCGTGCCCATGTGAGCGTCGCCTTCGACGCCATGGCCTTCGATCAGGCGGACGCGATCGCACACAGGCTTCGACATCGTGTGCGTGGCGCTAACCGCGACGGCGATGACCTGGCCGGTCATGAGCCGGGGAGCCTGTAGAGCTTCGCGCGGGCGTCGCGGTCGTCGATCGTTGCCTTGCGGGCGTCGAGCTCGGTGATGATCGTGCGGCGGCGGTCGGGTGTGAACGAACTCCAGCCGCCGATTTCGGCCATCGAGCGGCCGCAACCCAGGCACCAACCTGTCGTAGCGTCAATCGCGCAGACCTTTACGCAGGGGCTTTCGATGATGCCGGTCATGCCTCCTGGTAACGCGCCGGGACACGGGTCACAAGCTGGCTTTGAAACGCACGCATCGGGCCGCTATCATCGGCGGCGAAAACCTTTCGGGATTGCCGCCATGAACCTCGATTTCACCGCCGCCGACGAATCCTTCCGCAAAGAAGTGCGTTCGTTCATCGCCGAAAACATGCCCGCCCAAGTGAAGGGCAAGGGGCGCGGTCAATACGAGGGCAGGGACGATTTCTTGGCCTGGCACAAGGTGCTCTATCAAAAGGGTTGGGTCGCCCCGTCGTGGCCGAAGGAATACGGCGGCACCGGCTGGACCTCGACGCAGAAATACATCTTTGGCGAAGAGTGCGCGTCTGCCGATACGCCGGCGACACTGCCGTTCGGCCTCGCGATGGTTGGGCCCGTCATCTACACGTTCGGCAACGAGGAGCAGAAGAAGGATCACCAGCAGAAGATCCTCTCGGGCGAGCGCTGGTGGTGCCAGGGCTACTCCGAGCCCGGTTCGGGTTCGGACCTTGCGTCGTTGAAGACGACGGCCGTGCGCGAAGGCGACCACTACATCGTCAACGGTCAGAAGACGTGGACCACGCTGGCGCAGTACGCGGACTGGATCTTCTGCCTGGTTCGCACCGACATGAAAGCCAAGCAGCAGGAAGGCATCTCGTTCCTGCTTATCGACATGAAGACGCCGGGCGTCACGGTTAGGCCAATCATTACGATGGACGGTGCGCATGAGGTGAATGAGGTCTTCCTCGACAACGTGAAGGTTCCGGTGACGAACCTGATCGGCAAAGAGAACGAAGGCTGGACGTATGCGAAATTCCTGCTCGGGCATGAGCGCGCAGGGATCGCCGGCGTCGCGCGTTCGAAGCGCGGCGTCGAGCGGCTGAAGAAGCTCGCGGGGGCTGAGCAGGATGGGGTCGGCAAGAAGCTGATCGATGACCCGATGTATGCGCGCCACATCGCGGAGCTTGAGATCGATCTGTTGTCGCTTGAGTTCACGGAGCTGCGCACGTTGGCGCGGGAGTCGAAAGGCGGGCATGGGCCCGAGGCCTCGATCCTGAAGATCAAGGGCACCGACATTCAGCAGCGACTGACGGAGCTGACGCTTGAGGCGGTCGCCTATTACGGCAGCCCATACCGGCCGTTCGCGCACGACAAGATGTCGAACGAATACGTGCCAGGCCCCGACTATTCGCACGGCGCTTCGCAGAATTATTTCCTGACGCGGCGCACGACGATCTACGGCGGCTCCAGCGAGATCCAGCGCAACATCATTGCGAAGATGATCTTGGGGCTCTGATTGCAGCCCCGAGCCTTATTCGCTATCAGCATCGCAACACAGATAAACGGAAGCGCCCCCAATGGATTTTTCCTTCACCGAAGAGCAGACGCTGCTTCGTAATAGCGTCCAAAAGCTCGTGCAGAACGACTACACGTTCGAGAAGCGCCGCGCGATCACGAAGAGCGAGGCTGGCTGGAAGCGCGAGAACTGGAAGCAGTTCGCCGAACTTGGGCTGCTCGGTGCGCCGTTCGCGGAGGATTTCGGCGGGCTGGGCGGTGGGCCGGTCGAGACCATGATCATCATGGAAGAGTTCGGGCGCGGGCTTGTGATCGAGCCGTATCTCGGCACCGTGGTGCTTGCCGGCGGGTTCCTGAGCTATGGCGGGTCGAAGGCGCAGAAGGAACAGTTCATTCCCGAGATCATCGAGGGCAAGCGCGTGTTCGCGTTTGCGTTTGCCGAGCCGCAGGGGCGCTACAATCTCGCCGATCTCGCCGTGACCGCGAAGAAGTCGGGCGCTGGCTATACGCTGAACGGTCACAAGGCGGTCGTGATCGGGGCGCCGTGGGCGGACAGTCTGGTCGTGACCGCGCGCACGGGCGGCGGGCAGCGCGACGAGAAGGGCGTCTCCGTCTTCGTCGTCGACAAGAAAGCCAAGGGCGTGTCGTGTCGCGACTATCCGACGGTGGACGGTTTGCGAGCGTCGGAAATCACGTTTGAAAATGTGGCGCTGGGTGCGGATGCGCTCATCGGCCATGAAGGCGACGGGTTGCCGCTGGTCGAGCGCGTGGTCGACGAAGGGATCGCGGCGCTCTCGGCTGAGGCGATCGGTGCCATGAAAGTGCTGAACGACACGACCGTCGAGTACTGCAAGACGCG
>JANNEL010000482.1:0-3516 GCA_031378595.1 Alphaproteobacteria bacterium | reverse complement strand
GAGGCCACCCATGCCGCCGCCAGTGGGCGCGGGCGCGCCCTGCCCGCCGGAAAGCGGTGGCGGTGGAAGTGGCGCGGGAAGTGCCGGGTGCGCGCAGCGTGGGTCCGGATTCGTCGTGCCCGACGGACAGTAGGCCGGCAGCATCGGTGAGAGGATCGGCGAATTGACCGGTTGGCCCGACGAAACGGCTTGCGCGAATGCAGGTGTAGCGCATGCGAGCGCCAAGGCGGCGGTGGCGATGAGGCAGAACGTCTTCATGGGTCCCTCGCTCTCGTGGGCGGGCGCGAGAATCAGTTCGCACCAGGATGAGGGAGGGGGTGGGGCCGCGCAATGCATTCGCGCCAAGCCATTGACCGCTCGCAGATGTGCTGCGCGCATCACGCGGCGCTTTTCATTTTCGCCGGTCGCAATTTCGTGCAGAGCCGGAACGGGCGATTTGCGCGGTTAACGGATCGTGAACGCTTTCGTGGCGAACATTGCCGTTGGGCCGTAGAGTTACGGCTTGAGCGAGGGTGCCATGCTCAGAGTAGTTATGCCGGCGTTGGTTTTGGCGGTGTTGGCGCAAGCGGTTCTTGCGGGGGCGGCGGGCGTGCAAGTGCGCATGGGCACGTCCGAGACGATCGCGACCGCATGCCGGACGGCGTCCGGGTTTCAGTCCGCGCGGTTCTGGCAAAAGGAACTCGGCGGCGACACGCACGACGACGATATCTACGTGCGGGAAGTTTTGGCCGACGCACGTGCGCCTTCCGACGTTCGCTCCGCGGTCGCGCGGTTCAAGGCGGAACTGCAGGACCGGCAGCTCGCGGATATGATCGATAAGCGGCGCTTGGAGTTTGTGCCTGGGCGGCTGCCGCTCAGCGGGTGCGCGACGCTTGCCGCTTTCGATAGTACGCCCGGCTTCGACGTGCCCGCGCTGCGCTAGGAGCGCGCCCGCAATTCGACGGAACTGCTGGGCGGTGCTATATGCGCCTCGACATCACGCGAGGCGGCATCCCCATGGACATCTTCATCACCGGCGCAGCGCGCACGCCCATGGGCGGCTTTCAAGGTGAGCTTTCGGGTTTGACGGGACCGCAGCTTGGCGCGGCCGCGATCCGTGCGGCCGTGGCGCGCGCGGGCGTGAAACCTGAAGAGGTCGACGAGGCCTATATGGGCTGCGTGCTGCCTGCTGGCGTCGGACAGGCGCCGGCACGGCAGGCGTCCATTCATGGCGGACTGCCGAATACGGTGCCGTGCACGACGGTCAACAAAGTGTGCGGCTCAGGCATGAAGGCGATGATGCTGGCCGCCGATCAGCTGCGCGACGGTGGCGGCTGCGTAATCGTTGCGGGCGGCATGGAGTCGATGACGAACGCGCCCTATCTGCTGCCGAAGGCGCGGGGCGGGTTCCGGCTCGGCCACGGCGAGATCAAAGATCACATGTTCCTCGACGGGCTTGAAGACGCATACGAGGGCCGGTTGATGGGCACGTATGCGGAGGATGCTGCCCGGCATTATCAATTCACGCGCGCCGAGCAAGATGCTTTCGCCATCGAGTCGCTCGGCCGCGCGCAGCGGGCGCAGACGGACGGCAGTTTCGAGAAGGAAATCGTTGCCGTAGCGGTGCGCGGCAGAAGCGGCGATGTCGCGGTTTCGACCGACGAGCAGCCGCGCAAGGCCGATGCCGCGAAGATCGCGACGTTGAAGCCTGCATTTGCGAAAGACGGCACGGTGACGGCTGCGAATTCGTCGTCGATTTCGGATGGCGCGGCAGCGTTGGTGCTGGCGCGCGGCGATGTGGCGGCACAGCGGGGCCTCAAGCCAATCGCGCGGATCGTGGCGCAGGCGAGCAACGCCGGAGAACCGCGCTGGTTCACGACAGCGCCGGTGAAGGCCATCGAACGCGTGCTCGAACGCGCCGGCTGGAAGAAGAGCGATGTCGATCTTTACGAGATCAACGAAGCGTTTGCCGTTGTTGCGATGATCGCTCTGCGCGACCTTTCGCTCGCGCACGATGTCGTCAACGTGAACGGCGGTGCGTGTGCCCTGGGCCATCCGATTGGCGCTTCGGGCGCGCGGATCGTGGTGACGCTGATCAACGCGCTGGAGCGGCGCGGGCTGAAGCGGGGCGTCGCTTCGCTGTGCATTGGTGGCGGCGAAGCGACGGCACTGGCCGTCGAGTTGGTTCAGTAGCCCTGCGTTTCCGCGCGTTTTTGATTGGTGGATTTCGCGCAGTTCTCGCTTGCGTGTGAGCGAAATCATACGAATCAACTGATTCGCCTTAGAGAAGTTGCGGTGTGGGTGCGGGTTCGCGCTCTCTTTGGTGTTGACGCTCGTTCTTGGTCACTAGCGTCGTCGCATCACGATTCGGCGTACAAGCCAAAAGGCGGCGTCGGAGCGAAGAACAAAACAGTGGGGTAAGCTCATGACCAAGCAAACACTCTTGGCTTGCGTATTCTTTTTCGGCGCCGCTATTGCGCCTGCCTCTGCCGATTGGACGGGGCTCTATGTCGGCGGACATGTCGGCGGAATCTGGGGCGATATCGACACCACCACGAGCCCGGCGCCCGCCTGGTTCGATGGCGATAACGCAGACTTCGGGCCGAGCGGCGTGCTCGCGGGTGGGCAGATCGGCTACGATTTTCAGTTCTCGACTTGGGTTGTGGGTATCGAATTGTCCGGCTCCACGATGGATTTGGAAGAGGTCAGGGCAATTTCCGACGACCGTTATTCGGCAGAGTTGGAATGGCTCGGCATCGCCGCGCTGCGCGCAGGGTGGAACATGAACCAACGCTCACTCGTCTATCTGAAGGGCGGGTATGCGACTGGTAGCGTGCAAACGCGTGACGTCGACACGAACGGCGCGGGTGGCACAGGCGCTTTCTCCACCGACGAAATGCATGGCGGTTGGATGGCGGGTGCCGGATTTGAGCATCGGTTGTCTCCAGATGTCTCCGCAGGCGTTGAGTACAATTACATCGACCTGGGCAACCAAGACCACATCGCCGTATCGGGCGGGACGATCTCGAACGATATCGACGTTCAAGTGCACGCCGTGACCGTGCGCTTGAATTGGCACTTCTGGTCACCGTAGAGAGCCGTCGCGATAGCGTGAAACTCAACCCTCGCCGACAAGCGGGGGTTTTTCTTTTGGCGTCAGGCGCGTGCGCGGCGGGTGAAGAAACGCATGCCGCGCGTGGCGAGCAGTGCGAGCAGGCCCGCGATCCATGTGACAAAGCCCCAGAGCGATTCCCACACCCAATCGATGAGCTTGAACCCGGTCTTGAACGAGCGCAGCGCGGTCTTGCCTGTCAGTTCCATGATGCCCCGGGATTTGATGCCGAAACGCTTCGTCATGTCGCCCACGTCGTCGAGATGCTCGCCGGTCTTGACGAACTTCAGCAGACGGATGGTTTCGGCGGGGCCGACAGCATTGTTGATCTCGCTCATCCGGCTCAAAACGGGGAGGAGCTTTGCCGCGCGCACGTTGCGGCCATAGTCGGAGAAAACGCGCTGCGTCTTGGCCAGGTCGGTGAG
>JANNEL010000049.1:0-8524 GCA_031378595.1 Alphaproteobacteria bacterium | reverse complement strand
GAATTGTCGGCGCACGTCGCGACCGCGTCGCTTGGCGGCGATGAGCGGTCGCGCGCGCGGCATGTGGAGCGGGGCAAGCTGTTGCCGCGCGAGCGGGTGAACCGGCTGCTCGATCCGGGGACGCCGTTCCTGGAGCTCTCGCCGCTCGCCGCCAACGGGATGTACGACGACGACATTCACGCGGCCTCGATCATCACCGGCATCGGTCGGGTCGAGGGGCAAGAGTGCGTCATCGTCTGCAACGACGCGACGATCAAGGGCGGGACCTACTATCCGATCACCGTGAAGAAGCATTTGCGGGCGCAGGAAGTGGCGCGGGAGAACCGGTTGCCCTGCATCTATCTCGTCGATTCCGGCGGGGCGAACTTGCCGAACCAGGCCGAGATCTTTCCCGACCGCGAGCATTTCGGGCGGATCTTCTTCAATCAAGCGAACATGTCGGCGATGGGCATTCCGCAGATCGCGGTCGTGATGGGCTCGTGTACGGCAGGCGGGGCTTATGTCCCCGCGATGTCGGACGAGACGATCATCGTGCGCAATCAGGGCACGATCTTCTTGGGCGGGCCGCCGCTCGTGAAGGCCGCGACCGGCGAGGTGGTGACGGCCGAGGAGCTTGGTGGGGCGGATACGCATTCCAGGCGTTCCGGCGTCACAGATCATTATGCGCAGGACGATAGTCACGCGCTGGCGCTCGCGCGGCGGATTGTGACGACGCTGAACCGCGTGAAGCGGCCCGAGGTCGTGATGCGCGAGCCGGTGGAGCCGCTCTACGACATCGCGGAGCTCGACGGGATCGTGCCGCAAGCGCTCTCCACGCAATACGACGTGCGGGAGGTGATTGCGCGGTTGGTGGACGGCTCCGTGTTCGACGAGTTCAAGAAGCTCTACGGCACGACGTTGGTCTGCGGATTCGCGCATATTTGGGGCGTGCCGGTTGCGATCCTTGCGAACAACGGCATTTTGTTTTCGGAGTCCGCGCTCAAGGCCGCGCATTTCATCGAGCTTGCGTGTCAGCGCGGCATCCCTTTGCTGTTCTTGCAGAACATCGCGGGCTTCATGGTGGGCGCGAAATACGAGGCCGGCGGCATCGCCAAGGACGGCGCGAAGATGGTGACGGCCGTTGCTTGCGCAGCTGTGCCGAAGATCACGCTCATCATCGGCGGGTCGTATGGCGCCGGGAACTACGGCATGTGCGGGCGCGCCTACGGCCCGCGGTTTTTGTTCGCGTGGCCAAACGCGCGGATTTCGGTCATGGGCGGCGAGCAGGCGGCGAGCGTGCTGGCGCAGGTGAAGCGCGACGGGATGGAAGCGCGCAAGGAGGCTTGGTCGGCGGCGGACGAGGAGGCGTTCAAGGCGCCGATACGCGCGCGGTACGAGGCGGAGGGCAATCCCTACTTCGCCACGGCGCGCCTCTGGGATGACGGCATTATCGCGCCGAGCGAGACGCGGCGGGTACTGGCGCTGGCGCTGTCGGCGACGCTGAACGCGCCGATCCCGCGGACGAATTTCGGTGTATTCAGGATGTAATGGCCATGCGGCTTGATCAGGCGACGTTGGTGAGGATCGGAGCGGCGGTTGTCGTTGCGATTTTGGTTGCGGTGTTTGGGCTTGGCGGCGGCGGGTCAGAGGTGGCACCTGCACCTACGGCGACGCTCGGTGATCAGACGCCCGCGTCCTCGACGGTCGCAGAACCAACATCGCTCACGCCCAAAACGTCTGCATCTGTCCCGAAGAGCAACGGCGACTTCGATTACTATCTGCTCGTGCTCGCGTGGTCGCCGACGCATTGTTCTTCTGATGCGGGGCGAGGCCGAGACGACGATTTGCAATGCCGCTCCGGACGGCCTTACGGATTTGTTCTGCACGGACTTTGGCCGCAGCACGAACGAGGCTATCCGGAGTCTTGTTCTTCGGCCGAGCGTGAGGTGTCGGATGCGAACATGGCGGCGGCCCTTAAACTGTCCCCGTCGCGGCAACTTGTGCAACACGAGTGGGAGAAGCATGGCACTTGCGTGGGGCTCTCGCAGGACGACTATTTCACGGCGTCTGTGCTCGCGGTCGAATCAGTGAACGTGCCGAACGCCTACCGAGCACTTGCGCAACCATTGGTCACGACCCCGAATGCTGTAAAACGAGCGTTCCTGGATGCCAATAGCGCCATACCGGACGATGGGCTTTCGGCAACATGCACGCGCAATCAGCTGGCTGAGGTGTGGGTGTGTCTCGACAAGAACCTTCAACCCCGTTCATGCTCCGCGGAAGTGCGCAAAAAGCACTGTGGCGCACGCGAGGTGCGGATGTTGTCGGTGCGCGGAGATTGGCCGCGTTAGATGCGAGGAGGCGGTTCAGCCATGGAAATTCTGAATCAGATTGTCGGCGTGTTTCAAATGGGCTTCCACGGGGTCAACGTCGCGCAAGGGCTTATCATTGCGGCGATCGGGGCCTATGTGATGGAGGATTGGCGGCGGGTGCTGGTCGTGGCACTCGCCTGCGTGTTCGCGCATCTGGTGGTCGATGTGATGCTGCCGGTGTTCCGTGGCGGCGCGTTTCGCCTGCCGCCGCTGGTGGAGAGCGGGTTTTGGGTCAACTTCTTGCGGCTCTATGCGGGCTATCTCATCGTCGTCAACGTGTTCTACGCGGTGAAACGGTTGCTCATCCGTGGGCATTGAAGTAGTTCCATCGGGTTCAAGCGCAAGAGGCTTCCCCGATGAGCGATAGCGAAGACGTTGTCCTATTGAATTCAACGCGGGCGGGCGTCGCTGTCGTCACGTTGAACCGGCCGAAGGTGCACAACGCCTTCAATCCGCAGGTGATCGAGAAACTCTCCGATACGTTTGAAACATTGCGCACGGCCGACAACGTGCGGGTCGTTATGATCGACGGTGCGGGGCCCAGTTTTTCCGCCGGCGCCGATCTCGCCTGGATGCGTGCGGCGGCGGACTACTCGAAGGCCGACAATCGCGAAGACGCCGGCGATATGGCGGGAATGCTGCACCGGCTCGCGACGCTGCCGCAGGTAACGATCGCGCAGGTTCATGGCGCGGCGATGGCCGGCGGGTGCGGGATCCTCTCGGCCTGCGATATCGCGATTGCGACGAAGACGGCTTCGTTTGCGTTGTCGGAGGTTCGGCTCGGCATCATCCCGGCGGTGATTTCGCCCTATGTGATCCGCGCGATCGGCGCGCGCGCCGCACATCGCTATTTCCTGACCGCCGAACGCTTCGACGCCGCAACGGCGCATGCGCTGGGCCTCGTGCATATTCTGGTCGAAGACAACGACGCGATGGCCAAGGAATCGGAGCGGCTTGTGCAGCAAGTGTTCACCTGCGCGCCGGGTGCAATCGCGGCTGCGAAAGACTTGATTGAGGTTGTCGCAGGGCATCCGATCGACAGCAGCCTCCGCGCCGACACCTCGCGCCGCATCGCCGAACGGCGTGCCAGCGACGAGGCGAAAGAGGGGCTCTCCGCGTTCCTCGAAAAGCGCAAGCCGAAATGGGCGGAATAGCGCGCTGATGTTTTCTTCTCTGCTCATCGCCAACCGGGGCGAGATTGCTTGCCGCGTGATCCGTACGGCGCGGCGGATGGGGATCAAGACTGTTGCCGTCTACTCCGACGCCGATGCCGGTGCGCCGCATGTTGCGATGGCGGATCAGGCGGTGCGGATCGGACCTGCGCCGGCAAAGGAAAGTTATCTCGACGTCGCGGCGATTCTTGAAGCTGCGCGCGCGACCGGGGCGAAAGCGATCCATCCGGGGTACGGGTTTCTTTCAGAGAACGCGGCGTTTGCCGAGGCCTGTGCGAAGGCGGGTCTCGTGTTCGTGGGGCCGCCGCCGGCCGCGATCCGCGCAATGGGGCTCAAGGATGCGGCCAAGGCGCTGATGATCAAGGCAAGCGTTCCTGTCGTGCCGGGGTATCACGGTGCTGAGCAGAGTGTTGCGCTGCTTTCGAAGGAAGCCGAACGCCTCGGCTATCCGGTGCTGATCAAAGCGGTGGCGGGTGGCGGCGGCAAGGGTATGCGCCGGGTCGACAAGGCGGCCGATCTCGCGAAGGCGCTCGAAGGGGCGCAACGCGAGGCGCAGTCGGCGTTCGGCGAAGCGCGTGTGCTGGTCGAGAAGTATGTGTCGGCGCCGCGCCATGTCGAGATTCAGGTGTTCGCCGATGCGCACGGCAATGCGGTGCATCTGTTCGAGCGCGATTGTTCGCTGCAGCGGCGGCATCAAAAGGTGATCGAGGAAGCGCCGGCGCCCGGCATGCCGGCGGAGGTGCGCCGCGCGATGGGCGAGGCCGCGGTCAAGTGCGCGCAAGCGATCGGTTATCAAGGGGCGGGGACTGTCGAGTTCATCGTCGATGGATCGAAGGGGCTGAAAGCCGACGGCTTTTATTTCATGGAGATGAACACGCGCCTGCAGGTTGAGCATCCGGTCACGGAAATGATCACAGGGCTTGATCTCGTCGAGTGGCAGTTGCGCGTTGCGGCGGGTGAGAAGCTGCCGCGCACCCAAGATCAGTTGGCGATCAACGGCCACGCGGTCGAGGTGCGCCTTTACGCGGAAGATCCGGTGAAGGGATTCTTACCGTCGATCGGGCGCCTCGCACGGTTGAAGCTGCCGCAACCGGATGCGCATGTGCGGGTCGATTCGGGCGTCGTGGAGGGCGGCGAGGTTTCGATGTTCTACGATCCCATGATCGCGAAGGTGATCGCGTGGGATCAGACGCGAACGGCGGCGCTGGCGCGGTTGGCGAGCGCCCTCGAGACGGCTGAAGTCGCAGGCGTCAAGACGAACTTGGCGTTTTTGATCTCAGCGCTTCGACACAACGCGTTCATCGCGGGCGAAATCGATACTGGCTTCATCGATCGACACAAGGAGAGCTTGGTCGGCGCGGCGACGCCGGCGCCATCGGACGCGGTGTTGTTCGCGGCATTGTTCGTTCTGCTGGAGCGGCGGGCTAAGGCGGCCGGCGCTTCGCCGTGGCGGCATCTCGATGGGTGGCGCATCGGGGGCGTTCGTCAGCAAGAAATGATGCGGCTGAGCGAGGGCGAGACGGATCGGGTCGTCGGTGTGCTGTATCGCGACAAGGGATGGCACTTGTCGCTCGACGGGCAATCGCTCGATGCGGACGCCGTGTTCGACGGCGACGGTTCGATTTCGGCAAGCTTGAATGGTCGGCGGGCGCAAGCGCGGGTCTTACGCTTGTCGGGCAATGTCGTCGTGCTGATGCAGGGGCGCAGCTATGCGTTCGAACCGCACGATCCGCTGGAGGCGGCCGAGCACGTGCATGATACAGGCAAGGAGCTGCGCGCGCCGATGCCGGGTAAGGTCGTCCAGATCATGACAAAGCCCGGCGATCGCGTGCGGAAGGGCCAAGCGCTTGCCATCATCGAAGCGATGAAGATGGAACACACGCTCTCGGCGCCCGCCGACGTGACGGTCAAAGACGTGCCGTTCCGCGCCGGCGATCAGGTGGGTGAGGGCGCTGTCGTCGTGAGTTTTGAGTGATGGCGGAGGCGCGACGCGCCTCCGTCCGTTCGCCGTTCAATAGATCGCGAAGTCGCCGCGGCAGCCCTTTTTCACCCAGACGCCGCGACTGTCGTAGCCCCAGGTCTTGTTGAAGCGGCAGGCCGAGCGACTGCGCTGGTGAACCAGCTGGGCGTAGTTTTGAATTGGCACCGGGCAGAAGCGGCTTTTGTTGTTCTTCGAGTCGCAGGAGATCGTGTACGCTGCGCCGTACTGGTGGTCATCCGGGTAGCCACCCTGCTGCGGGTAACCGCCCTGTTGCGGGGGATAACCGCCTTGCGGATAGCCCTGCTGCGGATAATTCGGATCGTAGGGCGGGTAGCCCTGCGGCGGCGGGGGCGGCGGTTGGTTGTTGTAGCCGTCGTCGTCATTGTTGTCGGAGGCGAGTGCACCGATCACGCCGAGCGCTAAGATTCCTAAGCCAACTTTGGCAGCCGTGTCGCCGTCGTCATCGCGGTGGCCGATGCGGAATGTCGCGCTGCAACCGTTGGCGACCCAAACGCCGCCGCCGTCAAATCCCCAGGTGTCGTTCTGGTAGCAGGCGTACGACGAGTGTTGATATTTGAGGACAACACCGCCCGCCGTGCTTGTGTGGCAGTAATTGTAGCCACCTACAGACGAATTGCAGCGCACATCGGCTGCTGCGGCGGGTGCAGATGTTGCGATCAAACCTGCGCCTAAAGCTGCCGCGGTGATCGTCGCTTTCAACATTGTGCTCAGTGTCATCATACGTCTCCGAAACTTGCCTCGTGCCGGATTAGACAGTGTTCGCGGCTTGGATTGCAAGAGCTTCGCGCGGCGGGGTAGTTTGATCGGCGTTCATCCGAACGTCGGCCAAGCTATCGGTCCTGCAAGTGGAGCAACCAACAATGCACATGCGTTCTCTGATTTCTCTTGGCGTCCTGATCGCGGCCGGTTCGGCTGCGTGGGCCGCGGGCAATGCGGCCGACTATGACGGCGACGGGCGGATCAGCCGCGAAGAATTCCGTAATCAAGCGGCACGTACTGCGTTCGCGGCGGATAAGAACAAAAACGGCGTGATCGAAGACAGCGAAGCGAAGCTCACGGGCGATCAGCGCAAGGCGTTGGATTCGAACGGCGACGGCAAGGTCTCGGTCGAGGAGTTGCAAGAAGGCCAGATGGCGGGCTTCGGCGAACTCGACAAGAACGGCGACGGCTTCCTTGATGCGAACGAGATGAAGGGTTGACGCTTCATCTGATCAAACTGTGCGTCGGTGTCGATTCCGTCGAAGACTTGCGGGCGTGGCAGACGGAACGGCTCGCGCAATTGAAAAAGCGTGGGCAGAAGCCTGAGCTGAAGCACACCACCCGTATGGTGCCGAAGCGGCGGGACGAGTTGCTTGATAGCGGCTCGCTCTTTTGGGTGATCAAGGGCTACATCGCGGTGCGCCAACCTTTGCTCGACATACGCCCGTTCGTCGACAAGGAAGGCGTGGGGCGTTGTCACCTGGTCTACGGTAAGGATTTGGTTCTGGTCGCGCCGCGTCCCCGGCGTGCGTTTCAAGGGTGGCGCTATCTGGTCGCGACTGATGCGCCGCCCGATGTTGGCAAGGCCGGAAAGGCGATGCCGGACAAACTGCGGCGGGAGTTGGCCGAACTGGGGTTGTTGTAATCATGACCGTGCCTGTTATCGAAACCGAGCGGCTGATCTTGCGCGCGCACCGGCTCGATGACTTCGTGACGCTGGCCGCTATGTGGGCCGATCCCGGCGTCACGCGTTTCATCGGAGGTAGGGCTTCGACGCGGGAAGAGAGTTGGGCGCGCCTCACGCGCTATGTCGGGCACTGGGTTCTGCTCGGCTTTGGCTATTGGGCGGTCGAGGTGAAGGGCGAGGGGCGGCATATCGGCGACGTCGGCTTCGCGGATTGGAAGCGCGATATCGTTCCCTCGCTGGACGGAATGCCGGAGAGCGGTTGGGCCTTTGCGCCGGGCGCGCACGGCAAAGGGATTGCGACGGAGGCGGTGAAGGCGGCGCTTGCCTGGGGCGACAAGCATTTCGGGGGCAAGACGACGACCTGCATTATCGGCCCCGGGAACGTCGCGTCGATTCGCGTCGCCGAAAAATGCGGATACCGCGAGTTCGCGCGGACGGATTTCAAGGGCGAACCGACGATCCAGTTCCGCCGTTAGGGGCACCTTGCGCCAGCCCCCTCAAGCGTAGGATTGTCCCGCCCCATGAGGGTGCATCCTGCGCGCGCCGAGATGGCGCGACTCTATTTGGCCGACGAGACTGAGGTTGTGAACGTGCTGTTGCCGCGCGCGCGCTTGAGTGCGGCTGAGGCGCAGGCGACGGAAGCGCTCGCGCGCGATCTTGTGAGCCGCGTGCGTGCGCAGCGCAAGCGCGGCGGGCTCGACGCGTTTCTCCAGGAATACGCGCTATCGACCGAAGAGGGCGTCGTTTTGATGTGCCTCGCCGAGGCGTTGCTCCGCGTGCCCGACACCGAGACGCAGGACAAGCTGATCAAAGACAAGATCGGGTCGGCGAACTGGAACAAGCATCTGGGGCAGTCGTCGTCGCTGTTCGTCAATGCTTCGACCTTCGCTCTGATGCTGACGGGGCATGTCGTGAAGCTCGACGGCGGGGAGCGCGATTGGTCGACGATCTTCGGGCGCCTGGTGCAGCGCTCGGGCGAGCCCGTGATCCGGCAGGCGATGCTGACCGCCATGCGCATCATGGGTGGGCAGTTCGTGCTCGGCCGGACAATCGAAGAAGCGTTCAAGCGAGGTGCGGACGAGTCGAAACGCGGCTTCCGCTTCTCATTCGATATGCTCGGCGAAGCGGCGATGACGCATGACGATGCGGAGCGTTATGCGCGGGCGTATGCGGACGCCATTGCGGCGATCGCGAAGTACGAGGGTGGCCGCAAAGGCGACATTTTCACCCGCAATTCCATTTCGGTGAAGCTCTCGGCGATTCATCCGCGGCTTGAGCAGGTGAAGTGGGAGCGGGTTCAGAGCGAAATCGTGCCGCGGCTGATACCCTTGTG
>JANNEL010000040.1:0-4808 GCA_031378595.1 Alphaproteobacteria bacterium | reverse complement strand
GGGCAAGAAGGACATTATCACGGTCAAGGCACTTCAACTCGCACTCTCGAACGGTTTGGAGAGCACGCACAATTCGTGGGACGGTAGTTACTTCCACACCGCACGCATCGCCTCGAAGAAGGCGTATGAAGAAGCGGGCATCCGCAAGCCGCGCGACGAAGTGTCGATGATGGAAGTGCACGACTGCTTCTCGATCACCGAGCTTGTGACGATGGAGGACCTGTTCATTTCCGAAGAAGGCCGGGCGGTGAACGACGTTATGGATGGGTTCTACGACGCCAGCGGCACGGTGCCGTGCCAAATTGACGGCGGCTTGAAGTGCTTCGGCCACCCGATCGGGGCGAGCGGTTTGCGCATGCTCTATGAGATGTACTTGCAGCTTCAGGGCCGGGCGGGTGCGCGGCAGCTGAAGAACCCGAAGATCGGTTTGACGCACAATCTGGGCGGTGCGCCGTCGATGAACGTGTGCTCGGTCGCGATCATCGGCGCGCACGGTGCGTAACGCTTAGCGAGGAACGTTTCTTCGTCCGTGCAGAACGCGGATAATAATGAGGCGCTCCTCCGCTTCCTGCGGCAGGTAGTACACAAGGTAATTGCCGACGACCAGCCGTCGCGATCTGCCGTGGAATTTTGTGCGTTTGCCGATTTCAGGGAACGTTGCAGCGGTTGTGAAAGCGCCGAAGATGCGCGCAATCATTTTGTCCGCCGCGCGCGGCTTGTCGGCGGCGATGTACTCGTGAATGTCCGCCAAGTCTCGCAATGCGTCGGGCGAGACGATGACCTCTAGCATTTGCATGCGCGGGAACTAGGCCGCGCGGCGGCGTTTGGGCAAACTGATGATCCGCTTCAGAAGTGCGCGAGGCTTCATGGGGTCGAACAAAGTTCCTCGCCCTTCTTTCACGTCTCGTTCGGCCTTGGTCATGGCTGCACGAAGTGCAGGCGCATTGCTTAGCTCCCAGGCGTCGATGCCTTTGGCCGTGAGCTTGGGTTCGGTCTTCTGGTCTTTCATCGGGGCATTCTAGCACGTTGGCGGGCGGGCGAAAGTCCCCAGTTCCCGTTCAGGTGCTTCGTCCGTTCGTCGGAATTGAAAGGGCCTGAAGTGCGGCGCTGACGACGTTCTCGATCGAGCGCGTCAGATTCAGTACTCGTTGTTCGCCGACACCGTCGTAAGACGGTTGGTGGGCGTCGATGAGGGCGACGAATTCCGAGCCCAGACGATGCTTGATGTAGTCGACGCTAGGCTGAACGGAGTCAATGTAGAACTCGTAGCGTTTCAAGAGCGCCGCGGGGTCGTCGTCGGCGCGTTGGCGCAACCCGGCGCGGTGGAGCATTTCCTGCTTGCTGATGCTCAGATGCAGGACTCGCCATACCGGAATCTCGGTGTCGTCGAGCACATCGATCAGGTGTTCTGCCGCCGTCACCGTCCGCGGATATCCGTCGAAGATGATCGGTCCCGGACTTCCGCGGGCCGTACGAATCCGGGCGGCGATCAGTTCCTGTGTCCACCGATTGGGCACAAGCAACCCATGCAGTGTGCAGTACTCAAGCCAGTCTAGCCCGGTCGTCGATTCCCAACCCTGGCGTCGCGCGCGGTGGGCAGAGCGCGTGGCGAACATTCGCTCAAGGCCGAGCCGATTGCGTTCGATCTTGGCCTTGAGGACTTCTGTCATGTCGGCTGTTGCAAAGATCGGCAGCGTGTCCGAGATGGCATGGCGTGAGTTCAGCGCCTCGACGAACGCGGTGTCGTTCACGCGTTCGTAGATCTCGCGGAGGATTGCGCCCATCGACAACCAGCGCTCGTTCGGGATCGAGAGCTTGGCGCAGAGCGCCTTGGCGACTTCGCCCTTGCCGCAGCTTGAGGGGCCGGTGACGACAATAGCCCGGGACGGCGGTGGGGCGTCCTTCTGGAGCTCGCCATCGGCCATCTCAGTTTCCTACTGCGAGTTTACGACGCTGGGGTTTTGGGTTTCGGGCTCAAGCCCCGCGTTTTCCGGCGGCGCGGGCAGGCTTGCCTGTGCCGCGAACGACGCCGCGCGGCGCGTGACGTTGTCTCGAATGTCGGCGAAGAACGGGTTGATCTTCGAGGGGAAGAGTTCGCGGTAACGCGGGCCGGTCCAGAAAAGGATCGGGTCCGCCATGACATCGGTGAACAGCAAGCCGTTCCAACAATCGGCCGACGTCACGGCGCGCGTCGTCGTAACGCCGTTCGTGGCGAAATCGGAAAGCTCGGCAGCGCCTAAGTTCATATCGGACGTGCCGGCGCGACCGTCCACGGTCCAGGTCAGCGGGTTGACACACGCAAGGTCGCGGCCGCGCGTCGGCTCGAAGCCACCGCCGTCTTTCCAAACAAGCGCGTTCTGGCGCGGCATGTCTCCGCGCGCGTGCTGCGTGGTCGAGTGCCAGATCACGAGGCAGCCGGTCTGATCGGGATTGTCGCAGAGCGGCGTTGCGGTCGAAATCAAATCGGCCGGGATCGCCACTTCGAGCAGATAACCGGCGATGAGGCGCGTGCGCTCTTGAGGCTTGAGTTCCTCAATCAATCGAAAGCCGTAGAGCGCGCCTTGGCCGTAGCCTGCAACCACGAACGGGCGCCCATTGTTGCGGGTCGCGAGGAACGTCGCGAAAGCGGTCTTGACATCGTCGTAGGCGAGCTCGCGGGCACTTCGCCCATCTTCGGCGGCGGACATGAAACTGTAGGGTGCCGCTTGCCGGTAGAGCGGCATGAAGACATTCGCGCCTTTCTCGAACGGCGCGACGTAGAGCGGGTCGATCACGCCGGCGAGGCGTTCGCGCACGGCGGCGTTCGTAATAGGCGCGTTCCAGTATTCGCCCGAGAAGTAGATGGTCGGGTAGATGAAGAAGACGTCGAAGGGCTTATCCGCTTTCGCGCTGAGCAACGCCCACGAGCTTGGTTTCGCGTAGTCGGGCGCGGTGGCTTGTGCGCCTTCGCCGAAGCCACGGCTCGGGTTCAGTGTGTAACGGATGAGGTTGTCGCGTGCGCCAAACGCCAGGGCGGCCGCGGCTGCGACCAGCCCCAGCACAGTGCCCATCACGAACAACCACCTGCGACGGCCGGCTGCCATTTCGCCCTCAACTTTGAACCGGCCAGCTACGTATCATGCGCCGCGAAGCGCGCGGCCTGCCTGCCACATTCATCGGTGGAACGTGCCATGGGGGACACAGTTATTTTGGGGGCCGGTGAGGGGAGTGCTGAAACCCTGAGTAATTTGGCTGATCGATCGCAACTTTTGCGAGAGTTGTTTGCGTCAGATGATCCCCGAGCGCCGGATCGTCCACCTGGAGGCCATTCGTTCGAATCCGGCGACAGAGTTCGCGATTGAGCTCATCGAGCGAACCGTCGCGGCCGAGCAGCCTTTTCAAGCGCGCATGCTCTTCGGCATTCGCATTTGGGCCTTGCTCGAGCTCGCGCGCGACGATGGCGAGCGCGTTGGCGGCGACCCGCGCGTGGAACGCGGTGCGTCCCTGCAGCTCCGGCATCGCATGCTTCTCGATGAACTCGCGCACGGCGGTGACGAGTTCGAGACTTGAGGGTTGGTCCATCATGGCCGCACCTTCGGATAGAGCAGGTTGACGAGATCGATTTCCGTCTCGGACGAACGGCGGCCGATCGCGGCGCGCTCCACGCTGCGGTCGGAGCCGCCCGCGAACGCTTGGTACATCGTCATGCACATGATGCCCCACTTCAGCGTGCCGAACATTTCCCAGAACTTCACGCGCTCGGCGGTCATGTTCTTGCCGCCGGCTTCGGCGTAACCGGCGAGCAGATCGTCGACGTCGCCGAAGCCGCCGACGACTTTGTGCGTTTCGCCGAAGCGCCACGAGTTGACACAGATCCAGCCCAGGTCTTCCGCCGGATCGCCGATATGCGTCAGTTCCCAATCGAGTACGGCGCGCACGCCGTCGGGCCCGATCATCAGGTTGCCGTGGCGGAAGTCGCCGTGCACGAGCGTGAGTTCGGGCGTCGCCGGCAGTCGCTGCTCCAGCCACTTGAATGCGACTTCGAACACGGGGTGCGGGTAGTCGTAGGTGTCGTAGATCGTGCGGTACTGATCGAACTGCGCGCGCGGCGGCACGACGGTGAGGTCGCTGACCTCAGCCTTATCGATGGCGTGAATATTCGCGAGGATGCGGCCGCATTGGCGGGCGAGTCTCGGGCGGGCTTCGGCGAACTCGGCATCGCGCAGGATCTTGCGCGCGATCGTTTCGCCCTCGACGCGGCCCATGATGTAGCCTGGACCCAGATCGTCCGTGTCCTTAAGAACGTAGGGAACGGGCGGCACGGGCACGCCTGCCTTTTCGGCGAGGCGGATGACCTTCGCTTCGGTCGCGAGCGGAACGGCGGTGGCCGAACGCTGCACAGTCTTACCGTACGGCGCGCGGCGCAGGATCAACGGCGTCCTTCCGTTCGCCCCGGTACCGTCGAACGACCAGGTTTCCTGGCTGGCGCCGCCGGATAGGCGCTTCAAATCCGTGATCGCTGCGATGCCGGCGATGGCGCGGGTGATGGCGCGTTCGAGCGCGGGGGCGAAGTCGGGCTGGCTCATCGGTTAAGAGTGGCGGCCCCTTGGCGGGCCGTCAATGCGCTTGCAAGAGGAGCCACAAGCCTTGGGCGATCGAGATGCCGCCGACGATGAGTACGATCGTCTTCGTCCAGCGGCGGAAGTTCTCGTTCGACATCTTTTCGAGCACCGGGCCCGCCAATGTCGTGCCGATAACGGCCGCCGCGATCGCGGCGCCATACACATCCCAGCCGAGGCGTGGCGCCTGCGAGAGAAGAACGCCGTAGT
>JANNEL010000023.1:0-2522 GCA_031378595.1 Alphaproteobacteria bacterium | reverse complement strand
AGCGCCGAATTCGCCGGCGATGCAGAATCTTTTGAAGCGCGTGCTGCTGACGCAAGCGAACCCGCCCGCGGGTGAAGCGCCCCCCGACGAACCGTCGTTCCTTGCCCAGCGTCTGCAAAAGCTCGTCGCAAACGGCTTGGTCGATGAGGCAGCGATGCTCGGCGCGCAAAGTGCACGCACCGACAATTTCGCACGTCAAGCTTGGGCCGAAGCTTTACTGCTGCAAGGCCGCGACGGCGACGCGTGCGGCGACTCGACGTCGCCGCGCCAATCGTCGAACGACCCCTATTGGCTAAAGCTTCGCGTCTTCTGCTACCTCGCGCAAAAGGATGAAGCCGCGGCTACCCTGACGCTGAACGTGATGCGCGAACGCAGCATCAACGACGACGCGTTCTTCACACTCGCCGACGCGATCACCAATGACGGTGCAGCAAACGTTACGGCGCTGCCCGCGCCATCGGGTCTGCACCTGGCGATGTTGCGGAAAGCTGGCGCCTCCGCACCGGCGGCGCTCGCAAGCTGGGTTCCGGCGGCGCAATTGCTTTCGCAGTCGTCCGATCCTGCGCTGCGCTTGACCGCGGTGGAGCGCGCGACGCTCGCGAGCCTCGGTACGATCGACGAACTGCGAGAGGCTTATCAGGCCGAGAGCTTCACACCCGACCAGCTCGACGACCCGGAGGAATGGGCCCCAAAGCTTCCGCCCGCGCGCGCGAACGCGCTTTACTTCCGCTCGATCGCAGCCCGCACGGTGCCGACCGCACGCGCCGCCGCCTTCGCGGCCGCCTTGCAGCGCGCCGAGTCGCAGAACCGCTTCGCACTGTTCGCAACGCTAAGCGCCGGGATCGCGCAGCAGATGGCGCCATCGCAAGACACGGCCTGGCTCGCACCCAGCGTTGCGCGCGTGCTGCTCTATGCGCGGCGCGACAAGGCAGCGGAACGGTGGTTGATCGTTCTGAACTCGCCAACGGACGCGGCTGCCGCGAACGCGCTACAAATTCAACTGAGCCTCGTTCGCGCGTCGACGGAAAATCTCGCACGCATGCCAAGTGCGCTGACCTGGCTCGGACAAACAGCACTCAAACCCGGCCCCTCGAAGGACTGGTTGATGGAACGCGCGACGCGCGAGATCCCGCTACTCGAAGCGCTGGGTTATGCGATCCCACCCGACGCGCAGTGGGCGGTCTCGGCCAACACCACGGGCGTTGTTCCATCCGGCGCCGCCGCCGAAGCACTAACCGCAATCGGCCGTAGCGCGCTCGACGGCCGCCAAGGCGAAACGATCTTGAACGCGCTCGTCGCCTTAGGGTCGGGTGGCCCTTCGCGTGCCCAAGGCCAAACGGTCGCTCGCGTCGCCAAGGCTCTGACCGCGGTCGGCTTGCGCGACGAGGCGCGTGCGCTCGCAATCGAGTCGGCACTCGGTGCGCCGGTGCGCCAACATCAATGACGAAAACCCCCGACGTCGGTTTGCACCTGCTGGAATCCTTTCTCGAAATGCTGAGCGCCGAGCGCGGCGCGGCGGTTCACACACTCGACGCCTACCGCCGGGATCTGCTCGACTTCGCGAGGCACCTGCGCGGGCGCAAGCGCACGTTCATAAGCTCGTCGGCCGCCGATATCCGCGACTACCTGGCGTCGCTTTCGGCCGCGGGCCTCAAAGCGTCCACGCAGGCGCGCCGCCTCTCGGCTCTGCGCCAGTTGCACCGTTTCTTGCTCGACGAAGACATTCGCGCCGACGACCCGACATCGGCGATAGAGTCGCCAAAGCGCGGCCGCCCATTGCCCAAGGTCGTCACCGAAGCGCAAACCCAAGCACTGATCGACGCCGCAGCGTCCCTTGAGGGGCCAGAGGCGCTGCGACTGCTCTGCATCGTCGAACTGCTCTATGCCTCAGGCTTGCGCGTATCGGAACTCGTGACG
Organism: Alphaproteobacteria bacterium; assembly: GCA_031378595.1. Classification (GTDB taxonomy): domain Bacteria; phylum Pseudomonadota; class Alphaproteobacteria; order Micropepsales; family Micropepsaceae; genus SZUA-430. Next base: position 605 of record JANNEL010000023.1, on the reverse strand, counting down.
CTTCCGTTGGCGGCCGCTGGTGGCGAGCGCCGTATGCTTCTCGTTAAAGGCAAAGGCGGGAAGGAGCGTCTCGTTCCCCTCGGCATACCGGCACGCGAAGCGATCAAGACCTACTTGGCTGTTCGCGCGCGCTTCCTTCCGCAGTCGGAACGCGCGCAACGCTTCTTATTCCCGTCGCGCGGTGCAGAAGGCCACCTAACGCGCCGCCGCGTCGCGCAATTGCTGAAGGACCTCGCAGTGAAGGCCGGCCTCGACCCGCGAAAACTTTCGCCGCACGTGTTGCGTCATGCGTTCGCGAGCCATCTCGTGGCACACGGTGCGGACCTGCGCAGCGTGCAACAGCTGTTGGGCCACGCCGATATCGCAACCACCCAGATCTACACTCACGTTCAGGATGAAAGGTTAAGGCGTCTGGTGGCGGAAAAGCACCCTTTAGCCGTCCGTCGCAAGCGTTGACTGTGCACAGGGGGAGGCATAGCTTCCCGGCCTCTTTTGAGGGGGCCCGACGTCGCGATTCCAAAGACGGGGCATTCACATGAGCTTCACGACAGTCGAAAGCGTTCCAGCGCGTCTGAATAGGTCGCAACTCTTCGTGCCGGGCGTTC